>JBEQCD010000010.1:0-48311 GCA_041639515.1 Hydrogenophilales bacterium
TTCGACCTTGACCCACTTGCCCTTTTCGAGGTCCTTGTAATGCTCGAAAAAGTGGGAAATCTGCGCCAGCAGCAGGGGTTGCAGATCCTCGGGCTTTTGCACGCCCTTGTAGAGTCCGCACAGCTTGTCGACCGGCACGGCCAGCAGCTTCGCGTCCACGCCCGCTTCGTCGGTCATCTTCAGCATGCCCACCGGCCGGCACCGCACCACCACACCGGTGATCAGCGGGATCGGGGTCACCACCAGCACGTCGACCGGATCGCCGTCTTCCGACAGGGTGTGCGGGATGTAGCCGTAGTTGCACGGATAGTGCATGGCGGTCGACATGAAGCGGTCGACAAACATGGCACCGGATTCCTTGTCGACTTCGTATTTGATGGGTTCGCCGTGGGCGGGAATTTCGATGACGACGTTGAAATCGTCGGGCAGATTGCGGCCGGAACTGACGCGGTCGAGGCTCATGCGAGTACGGGTGAAGAATGGAAAGCCGGGATTATACCCGGCCGCGCGCACGGTTTTCCCGCCCGTATAATGGCCAACTTTTTCATGCTGTTCTCGCCCGCCGCCCCCTCTTCCCGCCAGTCCGGCCTGATCGGCGCAGCCGATGCGCTGTATCTGGCCGAACGCGCCCGCCACCGCTCGCCGCTGGTCGTGGTCTGCGCGAGCGCCTGGGATGCCCAGCGGCTGACGGAAGAACTGCGCTGGTTCGATCCGGCACTGCGGGTCTGCCTCTTCCCGGACTGGGAAACCCTGCCCTATGACAATTTCTCGCCGCATCCCGACCTGATCTCGGAGCGGCTCGCCACGCTCTACCAGGTCTCGCGCAGCGACTTTGACGTGCTGGTGGTGGCGCTGACCACGGCGCTGGTGCGGCTGGCCCCGCCGGCCTTCCTCGCGGCCCACACGTTTTTCCTCAAGCAGAAGGACCGGCTCGACGAAGCCGCCTTCCGCGCGCAGATGACGCTGGGTGGATACACCCACGTGAACCAGGTGTTCGCACCGGGCGAATTCTCGATCCGTGGCGGCCTGATCGACCTCTTCCCCATGGGCAGTGCCCTGCCCTACCGCATCGACCTGTTCGATGATGAAATCGAGACGCTTCGCGCCTTCGACGTGGACACCCAGCGCAGCCTCTACCCGGTGCCGGAGATCCGCATGCTGCCGGCGCGCGAATTCCCGCTCGACGATGCCGGCGTCACACGCTTCCGCCAGCAGTTCCGGGAAAAGTTCGAGGGCGACCCGTCCAAGTCCAAGCTCTACAAGGACGTGTCCAACCGGCTCGCGCCAGCCGGGATCGAATACGCCCTGCCGCTATTTTTCGAGGCCACCGCCACGCTGTTCGATTACCTGCCCGCCGATGCCAGCCTCGTCATGCACGGTGCGCTTGACGAAGCCGGCCAGGCGTTCTGGGCCGACGCGCAGGGCCGTCATCGCCTGCTCTCCGGCGACCGCGACCGGCCGCTTCTGCCGCCGGCCGAACTTTTCCTGCCGGTGGAGGCCTTTTTCGCGCGGGCGAAGGACTGGCCGCAAATGCAGCTCACTCAGGGCGGTGCCGGGCCCGCGCAGGCGGTGCCGCCGATTTCCGTCGACCGCCGGGAAGCGCACCCGGTCGCACGGCTACAGGGTTTCATCGACGGCTTCGACGGCAGGATGGTGATCGTCGCGCCCTCGGCCGGCCGCCGCGAAACCCTGCACGAATACCTCGCCGAGCACGACATCCCCGCCACGCTGTGCGATGACTGGGCGGCGTGCCTCGCCAGCGGCGCGCGCGTGCTGCTCACGCACGGCCCGCTGGCTGAAGGCTTCGTCACCACCGACGGCGCGCTTGCCGTCGTCACCGAAACCGAGCTCTACGCCATCCCGCCCAAGACGCGGCGCGCGCGCGAAACCCGCGCCACGCAGATCGACAACCTCCTGCGCGACCTGTCGGAACTGAAGCCCGGCGATCCGGTGGTGCATGCGCAATACGGCGTCGGCCAGTATCTCGGCCTCGTCAGCATGGACCTGGGCGACGGCGACACCGAATTCCTGCACCTGGAATACGCCCGTGGCGACAAGCTCTACGTGCCGGTGGCCAACCTGCACCTGATCTCGCGCTACTCGGGCGCGGGCGAAGGCGAGGTGCCGCTGCACAAGCTGGGAACCGACCAGTGGGACAAGGCCCGTCGCCGCGCCATGCAGGCCGCGCGCGACACTGCCGCCGAACTGCTCAATCTGTACGCGCTGCGCGCCGCGCGCGAGGGCCACGCCTTCCAGTTCTCGCCGCACGACTACGAGGCCTTCGCCGAAGGCTTTGGCTACGAGGAAACGCCCGACCAGGCCGCCGCCATCGCCGCCGTCATGGCCGACATGCAGTCCGGCAAGCCGATGGACCGCCTGGTGTGCGGCGACGTCGGCTTCGGCAAGACCGAGGTCGCGCTGCGCGCCGCCTTCATGGCGGTGATGGGTGGCTACCAGGTGGCGGTGCTGGTGCCGACGACGCTGCTTGCCGAACAGCATTTCCAGAATTTCTCCGACCGTTTTTCGCAATGGCCGGTAAAGCTTGCGGAGCTGTCCCGGTTCAGAACGCCGAAGGAGCAGGCCGAAGCGCTCGACGCCTTGAAAGCAGGCAAGCTCGACATCGTCATTGGCACCCACCGGCTGATCCAGAAAGACGTGAAATTCGCCCGCCTCGGCCTCGTCATCCTCGACGAGGAACACCGCTTCGGCGTGCGCCAGAAGGAGCAGCTCAAAGCCCTGCGTGCCGAGGTGGACGTGCTGACGCTCACCGCGACGCCGATCCCGCGCACGCTGGCGATGTCGCTCGAAGGCATCCGCGATTTCTCGGTCATTGCCACCGCGCCGCAGAAGCGGCTGGCGATCAAGACCTTCGTCCAGCCCTTCTCCGGCGGCCTGATCCGCGAAGCCGTGCTGCGTGAACTGAAGCGCGGCGGCCAGGTGTACTTCCTGCACAACGAAGTCAGCACCATCGAAAACATGCGCGAACGGCTGGAAAAGCTGTTGCCCGAGGCACGCATCCGCGTCGGCCACGGCCAGATGGGCGAGCGCGAACTCGAACAGGTGATCCGTGACTTCTACCAGCAGCGCTACGATATCCTGCTGTGCACCACCATCATCGAAACCGGCATCGACATCCCCACCGCCAACACCATCATCATCAACCGCGCGGACAAGTTTGGCCTCGCGCAGCTGCACCAGTTGCGCGGCCGCGTCGGGCGCTCACACCATCAGGCGTTTGCCTACCTGCTGGTGGATGAGGACCGCAATCTCACGCCGCAGGCGAAGAAACGCCTGGAGGCCATCCAGCTGATGGAGGAATTGGGCTCGGGTTTCCATCTGGCCATGCAGGACATGGAAATCCGAGGCATGGGCGAGGTGCTCGGCGACAAGCAGAGTGGCGACATCCTCGAAGTGGGGTTTTCGCTCTACAACGACATGCTCACCAGCGCCGTCGCCAGCCTCAAGGCCGGCCAGGAACCCGACATGAGCCAGCCGCTGGGCGTGGTGTCGGAAATCAACCTGCACCTGCCTGCACTCCTGCCCGCCGACTACTGTCCCGACGTGCACGAGCGGCTGGTGCTCTACAAGCGCCTCGCCAGCTGCACCCAGACAGACGACCTGCGTGCCATGCAGGAAGAGCTCGTCGACCGCTTCGGCAGCCTGCCCGACGCCGCACGCGTGCTGTTCGACATTCATCGCCTGCGGCTCGCCGCCAAGGCACTGGGCATCGTCAAGGTCGACGCCGACAGCGATGCCGTGACCCTGAATTTCGTGGCCCAGCCCCCCATCGATCCCGCCCGGATCATCCAGCTCATCCAGACCCGTCGTGACATCAGGCTCGCAGGCGAAAACCGCCTGCGCTGGCAGACCGCCTCCACGCCGGATACCCGCACCAGCACGGTGCTCGCATTCTTCGACCTGCTCCGCTGACCGCCATGCACCTCATCGTCCAGGGCATCGACCTGCCCACCCCCGACCTCAAGACCCTGGCC
The DNA here is from genome assembly GCA_041639515.1 of Hydrogenophilales bacterium. Classification (GTDB taxonomy): domain Bacteria; phylum Pseudomonadota; class Gammaproteobacteria; order Burkholderiales; family Thiobacillaceae; genus Thiobacillus. Next base: position 3,993 of record JBEQCD010000010.1, read on the forward strand.
CGGCTTGCCGGCGCACACGCCATCGAGGCCCGCTCACCGACCGCGTTCCGCCTGGCCGACGCCGACCCCGCCGCGCGCGAGGCGGTGGCGGCCTACTGTGCCGAACGCGCCATCGACTGCGCCTGGATTCCCGCCACGCGCCGGCTCACCGATTTCGGGCTGCTCGCGATGGACATGGACTCGACCCTCATCACCATCGAGTGCATCGACGAAATTGCCGACATGCAGGGTCTCAAGCCCCAGGTCGCGGAAATCACCGAAGCCGCCATGCGCGGCGAACTCGATTTCTCGGAAAGCCTGCGCCGACGCGTCGCGCTGCTGGCCGGACTCGACGAGTCCGCGCTGCAACGCGTCTACGACGAACGCCTGCAGCTCACGCCCGGCGCGGAAACCCTGCTCGCGGCCGCCCGCGCAGCCGGGCTCGCCACGCTGCTCGTCTCCGGGGGCTTCACGTTCTTCAGCGAACGTCTGAAAACGCGCCTGGGCCTCACCCATGCCCACGCCAACACCCTGGAAATCCAGGGCGGCAAGCTCACCGGCCGCGTGCTCGGCGACATTGTCGACGCGCAGGCCAAGGCCGACTGGCTGATCCGCGTACGCGACAGCCTGGGGCTCGCCCCCACCGCCACCGTGGCCATGGGTGACGGTGCCAACGACCTGAAAATGCTCCATGCCGCCGGCGTGGGCATTGCCTTCCATGCCAAACCTGTGGTTCGGGCTCAGGCCAGCCACGCGCTCAGCCACGTCGGACTGGACGGCGCAATAGCCCTGTTGGGCGGTTAAAGAAAGCCACCCGGATTCCGTTATTTCCCCTGTACGCGTCAGCCCGACGCCCTTCGACGCAACAGGATCTTCCGTGAAAATCGACAAACGCATTACTCCGCCCGCTGCTGCCAAGGTGTCCTCCGCCAAGGGCAAGTCTGCTGGCAAGGCACCGGCTTCGAGTGCCGGAAGCGATTCACTCACCCTGACCGAATCGAGCACCCGCATTCGTGCGCTGGAATCCCAGCTGGCCTCGGTTGACGTGGCCGACACCGGCAAGGTGGAATCGGTCAAGGCTGCACTGGCCGACGGCAGTTTCACGGTCGACGCCGAAGTGGTCGCAGACCGTCTCATCGATCACACCAAGGAAAGCCTGCGCAAGCGCCCGCGCAAGAAGTAGCCCTACAATCGGGCCTCGTCAGTCAAACGCGAGGCACTGCCATGAACGAAATCGTCCTCAACATCACCGGCATGAGCTGCGGCGGCTGCGTCAGCAGCGTGCAGTCTGTGCTTGCCGCCGTGCCCGGCGTCAGCCGGGTTGAAGTCGATCTCGCCGCCGGCTCCGCCCGCATTCAGTTCGACCCTTTCCGCACCAGCGTCGATGCCCTGGCGCAGGCTGTCAACGCTGCCGGCTTCACGGCCCAGCCTGCCTGATCAGCTGCGGAAGGTTTCGATGCCTTCCGGCGCGTGCACGCCATTGCCCTGCACGTAATCCACGCCGAGCTGGCGCAGCAGGGCCAGAGTGGCGTCGGACTCGACATATTCCGCCACGGTTTTCAGCCCCAGCAGGTGGCCGATGCGATGCACGGCCTCGACCATGGCCCGGTCGACGGGGTTGATCACGATGTCGCGCACGAACGCGCCATCAATCTTGAGATAGTCGACGGACAGGTTCTTGAGATAGTTGAACGAAGACAGGCCGCTGCCGAAATCGTCGAGCGCAAAGCTGCATCCGAAGCCGCGTAAGGCATCGATGAATCCGTTCACCACCGTGAGGTTGCCAATGGCGGCGGTTTCGGTGATTTCAAAGCACAGATGCGGTCCCAGCGCCGGTTCTGCCTGCAGTCGGGCGAACAGCATGTCGCGGAAGGCCGGATCCTTGAGGGATGCGCCAGAGAGGTTGACGCCGAACAGGCAGGGCTTGGCCGCTTCGCTGGCCAGATGGGCGCGGCATAATTGCAGGGTTTCCCCGATGACCCAGGTATCGAGCGAGGGCATCACGAAATAGCGCTCGGCTGCGGGGATGAAAGCCATGGGCAGGATCAGCTTGCCGTCTTCACCCACCATGCGCAGCAGGAGTTCGATGTGTCGGGTGCGCTCGCTGCCGCCGTCGGTTCGGCGAATTTCCTGCCAGGCCAGACGCAACCGTCCCTCCTCGATGGCGCGCTGGATGCGTGCAACCCACTGCATTTCACCGCGATGGCGTGCCAGATCGAGGTCACGGCTTTCGTACACGTGGATCTGGTTGCGCCCGCGATCCTTGGCCACATAGCAGGCGGCATCCGCCGCCGACAGCAGATTGGCCGCGGTGCCACTGTCACGGGTGATCGCCACCATGCCCACACTGATGCCCACGGCAAAGATCCGGTCACCCCACTTGAAGCGGAAGCGCTGGACTTCGGCACGGAACAGATCAGCCACCTGGATGGCGTCGTCGAGGCCACAGTTTTCCAGCAGCAGGGCAAACTCGTCCCCGCCCAGCCGGGCCAGGGTGTCGCGTTCGCGCAGGTTCGACTTGAGCAGCAGCGCAAGCTGGCGCAACAGCTCATCGCCCGCCGCATGGCCGCACGAGTCATTGATCACCTTGAACTGGTCGAGGTCCATGTAGCACAGGGCGTGTTCCCGTCCCTGCTGCACGGCGGATTGCAGCAGGCGTTCCAGCCGCTGCTCGAACTCGCGGCGGTTGATGAGTCCTGTGAGGGCATCATGACTGGCCTGATAGACGAGGCGTGCGGTGGCTTGGTCGATCTTCTCCTGCATCTGGTCCTGCGCCGCCTGGAGATGCGCCGCCATGTGATTGACACCGTGTTGCAGCATGCCCAGTTCGGCTTGCCCGGTCTGGGTGACCCGCTCATCGAGATGCCCCTCTCCGATGCGGCTCACGGTATGCGACAGGGCGAGGATGGGCCGGGTGATCTGGCGACCGATCCGCCAGGCCAGATACAGACTCACGATCATCCCGAGCAGCAAGATGGCAAGGCTCTTGAGGATGGCGTCGCGCTGGCTGCGTATGGTGGCATCGCGCGACACATCGAGGCCCACCCAGCCGATCAGGCGGGTCTGGCTGTCGGGGACCGCAGCGGGGTCGTTCAGATAATCGTCGACCCTCACTTCCGTGCGAGTGATGGGTGCGTAGTACACCAGCCGGTCGTCGTATTCGATTTCGTGGATGCGGTCGGCCGGCAATCCATCATGGCGGGGATTCGCCCAGGTACCCAACCCCACCTGCGCCAGCCACTCACCGTTGTCAGAGAAGACCGCCACGCCGCGAATGTCCGGTTCGATGGCTGCCTTTTCCAGCAGGGTTTGCAGCACTTCGATGTTGCCCGAGGCCACGCCGTATTCCGCCGCCGGGGCCAATTGCCGTGCAATGGCCACCGCGCGCGTTTGCAGGGACTGGTCGAGGTCGTCGATCTTGCCGACGATGAGCTGGAACAGCAGCAGCACGCCGATGATCGCTACCGGCACCATCGCCAGGCCGATCACACGTCCGCGTATGCCCAATGTGAAGGCCATCAGCGTCCGCCTCCCAGGCGTTTTTCGAGTTCGCTTTCCGGCAGCAGCACAAAGCCCAGCGAACGCGCCACCTGTTCGTTCACCGACACGCTGAAATAGACGGGGTAACTCGCCGCCGGCAAACGCAGCATCGCACCCGACAACGCACCCTTGATCCATTCGACCGTCTGCCGGCCAATCTGCGCCGGACTGGAATGCAGCGAAAGCAGCGCCCCGGCGCGGGTGAGCGAACGGGAATACCCAACCACCGGATCACGGTAGCGATAGGACGTGAGAAAGAGGCTCTGCGCCGTATTCGAATTGAAGACCTGGGGATCGGGCACCGCCAGCAGCAGATCGGATTCCGCGAACACGGTTTCCAGCGGCAGCGCCAGGCGCTCGCCCGGCTCCAGCGACACATGGACCATCTGGAGTTTCTGGCTGCGCAGGGCCGCGTCGATATCGTCGACCAGCCCGCGCTGGTCCGCACTGAGCAGGATGCCCACCCGCCTGACATCAGGCAGGGCAAGCCGGATCAACTGGGCCTGGCGCTCGAACGGCTGGTCCAGAAAGATTGCCGACGCCAGACGCCGCCCTTCTCCCAACCGCTGCTGGCCCGACCGGACATACCAAGTGCGCGGCACCAGCACGGCCAGCACTGGCAAGCGGGCCGGTGCTGCAATCAGGGCCTCGGCCGCCGTCGTGCCCACCGCAACCAGCAGGCGGGCATCGCCCGGCAAACTCGCCAGATTGTCTGCGTAAACCCGCACCAGCTCATGCCCGCTGTCGTCGAGCATGGCGCGCATGGCCTGGTACACCTCCTGATAAGGCGCGGAATCATTGGACAGCACCACCGCCACCCGGGCTGCGAATGCCGGCGAGGCAAACAGCAGGCACAGGCACGCCAGTCCGACGCGGACCCCTGCCAGCCACCGCCACGCGTGAAAAAACGTCAAACCGGCCCCCCGCCAGTGTCGCCTGCCGCCGGCTCGGCCAGCCACAGGCATGCGCCCTTGCTTTCCCTGGCAATCGCCGCCAGCGTGGCGGCATGCGCCTGGCATTCCACTTCGCTCGCCATCCGTCTGACCGGACGGGGGCGTTCCCGGCGCACACTGCCCGGCTCATCCCGCCTGTGCTCGTCCAGGCCGATGGACAGGCTTTCCTGTCCCCGCGTCAACGCCAGATACACCGCCGCGAGCAGTTCGCAGTCGACCAGTGCGCCGTGCAGGGTGCGCGCGGAGTTGTCCACGCCATAGCGTTTGCAGAGTGCGTCGAGGTTGTTGCGCTGCCCCGGGTGCAGGGCCTTGGCCATCGCCAGAGTATCGGTCACGCCGGCAACCAGGCCCGCGAGCGGCGGCTGCCCGGCGAGCTTGAGTTCCATGTTCAGGAAACCCACGTCGAACGGTGCGTTGTGAATGATCAGCTCGGCCCCCTGCACGAACTCCATGAACTCGCCGGCAATGTCGCCGAAGCGAGGCTTGTCGAGCAGGAATTCGTTGCTGATGCCGTGTACCTGCATCGCTCCGGGGTCGATCTCGCGATCAGGCTGCACATAGCGATGCAGGTTCACGCCGGTCAGGCGGCGGTTGACCATTTCCACGGCCGCGATTTCGATGACGCGATGCCCCTGATTGGGGTCGAGGCCGGTGGTTTCGGTGTCGAGGATGATCTGGCGCATGGTCGGAATCGGATCAGGCCGGGCCGGCCTGCTGCACGCCCTGGTTGGCGAGCGCGTCGGCCCGTTCGTTTTCGGGATGACCCGCGTGCCCGCGCACCCAGTGCCATTCGATGCGGTGGCGCTGCGCCAGCGTGTCGAGCTGCTGCCACAGGTCCTGGTTTTTCACCGGCTTGCCTTCGGCGGTACGCCAGTTGCGCCGCTTCCAGCCCGGCAACCACTCGCTGATGCCCTTCTGCACATATTGCGAGTCGGTATGCACGGCCACGTCCGAGGGACGTTTCAGCGATTCGAGCGCACGGATCACCGCCGTCATTTCCATGCGGTTGTTGGTGGTGTCGGCCTCGCCGCCGCAGATTTCCTTGCGGTGCTCGCCGGCGACCAGCAGCGCGCCCCAGCCACCCTTGCCGGGATTCCCCTTGCACGCGCCATCGCTGTAGATGTGTACGGTATTGTCAGCGCTCACGACGCATCCGGTAATGCTTGAGATTGATGACCTTGGCGGCCGGCGACAGCAGTCGTTGCGAAACCGGCGTCGACCACTGTGGCTGGATGATGTTCATGCCCTGCACGCGCTTCACCGCCTGCAGGAAATACACGCCCCCTCCCATCGCCCACCAGCGGTCGCCGGCCGGTTCCATGAAGCGCAGCCGACGCAGCCAGTTATCGCGATTGATGGGCGGACGATAACAGCACATGCTGCCGGCCGCCACTTCCAGCCCCAGCAGCGCCATCCAGTCCTTCACGCGCGAGATGTTGAGGAAGCTGCCATTCCAGGGAAATCCGCGCTCGCCCCCCTGGACAGCCCGGGCCAGCCCCCACAGGCTGCGCGGATTGAAGCCGGCCAGCACCAGCCGCCCTTCGGGCCGCAGCACCCGCCCGGCCTCGCGCAGCACCTGATGCGGGTTGGCGCTGTATTCGAGCACATGGGGCATCAGGAGAAGGTCGAGCGACTGGGTTTCAAACGGCAGGAACATGGGATCGGCCAGCACGTCCGCTCCTGCCGTCTCACAGCGCAGCCGCAGCGGAATCCGGCTGTTGCGCAGGAAATCGAGGTGCGGCATGCCGACCTGGACGGCATTGAAGCCGAACACATCGGACACGGCCTGATCGAAATACCGCTGCTCGCGAAACAGCAGGTGCTGCCCGAGCGGCGTCTCGAACCATTCGGCGTTCTGACTGGCTAACATAGGGTTTTCCTTTTTGCTTCTGCTGCCATGTTGACTCTGGTTCCCCTGCCTGCGTTCGACGACAACTACATCTGGCTGTGGCACGACAGCCACCGCGCCGTCGCGGTCGATCCCGGCGATCCCGCGCCTCTGGTCGCCTACCTCGATGCGCACGGCCTGGCGCTCGATGCCGTCCTCATCACGCATCACCACCGCGATCATACAGGCGGCAACCGTGCGTTGCGTGACCGCTACGACTGTCCGATCTACGCGCCGGACAATCCGCGCATTCCTGCCGTCACCCACCCCGTACGCCACGGCGACCACATCGGGTTCGACCGTCTGGGCGTGCAGTTTGACGTGCTCGCCACCCCCGGCCACACGCTCGACCATGTCAGCTATATCGGCCACGGCTGCCTTTTCTGTGGCGACACCCTGTTCGGCTGTGGCTGCGGCCGGCTGTTCGAGGGCGATGCGGCGATGATGGCGGCGAGCCTCGACGCCCTGCTTACCCTGCCGGACGATACCCGGGTGTGCTGCGCACACGAATACACGCTCAGCAACCTGGCCTTTGCCCGCATCATCGATGGTGACAACCCTGCGCTCATCGCGCGCGAACAGCACGACCGGGCCACCCGTACCGCGCAGCGGCCCACCCTGCCGAGCACCCTGGCGCTGGAAAAGGCCACCAACCCCTTCCTGCGCTTTCATGACGAAGACATGCGGCGTTTCGCCGCGCAGTATCTGCACCGCGCAGACCCGGCCCCGCACGAAGTCTTCGGTGCCCTGCGCGCAGCCAAGGACACCTGGGACACCACCCAGCCCTGAAGCGCCGCCTCCCCAGGGTTGACCGGACGACGCGCCCGCCCTTACGATGAGGCCTTGTCGAGTTCGGGAGCACGTTTTGCTTCGCTCACCCCTTGCCCGCCTGGGCCTGGCCCTCTGTCTGGCCGGCATCACGCCGGCGGCGATGGCCGCAGACGCACTCGCGGGCATCCAGTCCCTGCAATGGCGGCCGGATGCTGCCGTCGTTGCGGATGATCCCCAGCAGGTTCCGGTCGATGTCTGGTCGCGCATCCGCGACGGCTTCAAGATAGACGACAGCGCCGACGCGAATCCCCTGGTCGCCAGGCACGTGGCCTGGTATGCCGCGCGTCCCGAGTATCTGCGCCGCATGGTCGAGCGCTCGCGTCGTTACCTGTACCACATCGTGCAGGAAGTCGACCGGCGCGCCATGCCGATGGAAATCGCGCTTCTGCCCATGATCGAAAGCGCATTCAATCCCACCGCGCTGTCGCCTTCGGCTGCCTCGGGCATCTGGCAGTTCATTCCCTCCACCGGCCGGCTCTACGGCCTCCGGCAGGACACCTGGTACGACGGCCGGCGTGACTTCACCGAGGCCACCCGCGCAGCACTCGACTACCTGGGCAAGCTCTATCTCGATTTTGGTGACTGGCAGCTGGCGCTGGCAGCCTACAACTGCGGCGAAGGCTGCGTGGCGCGCGCTATCCAGAAGAATGTCGCGCAGGGTCTGCCGACCGACTACGCCAGCCTGTCGCTGCCGACCGAAACCCGGCACTACGTGCCCAAGCTGCTGGCCGTGCGGCAGATGGTGCGTTCACCCGAAAGCTTCGGCATCGCGCTGGCCCCCCTGCCCAACGAACCCTATTTCGACCAGGTCACCGTACACGCCAGCATGGATGTGCAGTCGGCCGCCCGGCTCGCCGGAATCAGCCACGATGAATTCCTGGCCCTGAACGCCGCGTTTCCCAAGAAGGTGATCCGCTCCGATACGCCTGTCAGCCTGCTGGTGCCCGCCGGTCGCGCCGACGCCTTCGAGCGCAATCTCCAGGCGGGCGACTGGGACAGCTGGCAGCCCCATACCGTCCAGCGGGGCGAGCGCCCCGAAGCCATTGCCCAGCGCCTGGGCGTGAGCCTCGAACGCTTGCAGGCGCACAACCAGTTTCACCTCAAGCACGGCAAGTTCACGCACGCCCAGACCATCCTGGTTCCGCTGAGAAGCAGCCCACCCGCGCCTTCAGCCGCCCCTGCCCCGCCCGCCGGCGAGTACACGGTAGCGCGTGGCGACACACTGTTCGGCATCGCGCGCGCGCATGGCGTCGCTGTGGCCGACCTCCTCGCTGCCAACCCTGCCCTCTCCAGCGAAACCCTGCGCCCGGGGCAGACCCTGAGCCTGCCTTCAAGTACCCAGGCCGGCCAGACGCCGGCACGCATTCAGCCGGTAAGCCTCGCGTCAAGGCCCGCACAATCCCCGCGCCACTACACGGTGAAGCGTGGCGACACCCTGCACGCCATCGCGCGCACTTTTGGCATCCAGCTGGCCGACCTCAAGGCCGAGAACCCCGACCTGCGAAAGTCCGCCGCCATCCACCCCGGGCTGCGCATCAACCTGCCCGCACGCTGAGCCGCGCTCGCCTGCCGGCTCAATCGGGTGCCGGCGGCTCCGACTTGTCGGACATGAGAAACCCCATTCCCACGGCCGCAAGCACCATCCACAGGGCCACCGCCCAGATGCCCAGTGCATCCGACAGCGGCCCCATGAAAAACAGCATCAGCATGGCCACGGCCAGGATGCCATTGCCTATCCAGAAGTGGGGAGAACGCTTGGGTGGAGTCATGGGATCTTCCTGAATGTCATGTCAGCAGGCGGTGAAGATTCAGCGCTCGCGGAACAGGCTGATTGCCTCGTCCAGCCGCTGCACCGCATGCACGGCCATGCCGGCGATTTTCTGCTTGGGCTGGTTGGCCGCCGGCACGATGGCCTGGGTGAACCCCAGCTTGGCGGCTTCCTTGAGCCGTTCCTGACCGCGCTGCACCGGGCGGATTTCTCCGGCCAACCCCACTTCGCCAAACATCACCAGCTTGTCGGGCAACGGCTGGCTGCGCAGTGACGAGACGATCGCAGCGAGCACGGCCAGGTCGGCGGCCGGTTCGCTGATTTTCACGCCGCCGACGGCGTTGACGAACACGTCCTGGTCAAAACACGCGATGCCGGCGTGCCGGTGCAGCACGGCCAGCAGCATGGCGAGACGGTTCTGCTCCAGGCCCACCGAGAGCCGGCGCGGGCTGGGGGCATGGCTGGAATCGACCAGCGCCTGGATTTCCACCAGCAGCGGCCGGGTGCCTTCCTGGGTGACCAACACACACGATCCCGGCACAGGTTCGCCATGGCGCGACAGGAAAATGGCCGACGGGTTGGACACGCCCTTGAGGCCCTTCTCGGTCATGGCGAACACGCCGATCTCGTTGACTGCGCCGAAGCGGTTCTTGAACGCGCGCACCAGCCGGAATGACGAGCCAGTGTCACCCTCGAAATACAGCACGGTGTCGACGATGTGTTCCAGCACACGCGGACCGGCAATCGCGCCTTCCTTGGTGACATGGCCGACGAGGATGGTCGCGCAGCCGGTCTGCTTGGCGTGGCGCGTGAGTTGCGCGGCGCATTCGCGCACCTGTGCGACCGAACCGGGGGCGGAGGTCAGCGCTTCGGAATAGACCGTCTGGATCGAATCGATGACGGCCACTTCGGGCTGTAGCGCATCGAGCTGCGCGAGTATGGCTTCCAGCCGGATTTCCGGCAGCACCGGCAGATTCGTTTCCGGCAGGGCGAGGCGTCGCGCCCGCAGCGCAACCTGTCGTGCCGACTCTTCGCCGCTGACGTAGAGGGTTTTGCGGCTGCCGGACAAACCCGCCAGTGCCTGCAATAACAGGGTCGATTTGCCGATGCCGGGATCGCCGCCGATCAGCACCACGCCCCCCGGCACCAGACCGCCGCCCAGCACCCGGTCGAGTTCACCGATATCCGTCGCGATGCGGCTTTCCTCGGAAGCCTCGACATCATGCAGCAACTGGATGGTGCTGGTCGGTGCCAATGCGGCGAAACGCGGCCGGGCCGTCTCGGCGACGGTTTCGACCAGGGTGTTCCAGGCATTGCAGTGCGGACACTGGCCCTGCCACTTGGGTGACTGGCCGCCACACTCGGTGCAGGTATAAACAGTTTTGGCTTTGGCCAAGGGATCAGGCCGGGAACACGCCCGTGGACAGGTACCTGTCTCCCCGGTCGCAGACGATGGAAACGATCACCGCGTTCTCGACTTCCTTCGACAGTTGCAGCGCCGACCACAGCGCCCCGCCCGAGGAAATGCCCGCGAAGATGCCTTCCTCGCGCGCCAGTCGCCGCGTGGTCTCCTCGGCATCGAACTGGGTCACGTAGATCATACGGTCGACACGGTCGTAATCGCAGATGTCCGGCACGTATTCTTCCGGCCACTTGCGGATGCCGGGAATCTGCGCACCTTCCACCGGCTGCACGCCGACGATCTGGATGGCCGGATTGCGTTCTTTGAGGTAACGCGAGCAGCCCATGATGGTGCCGGTGGTGCCCATGCTGGAGACGAAATGGGTGATGCGACCCTGGGTATCGCGCCAGATTTCCGGCGCGGTGGAGCGGTAGTGCGCCTCGGGATTGTCCGGGTTGGCGAACTGGTCGAGGATCTTGCCGATGCCCTGCTTTTCCATTGCCAGCGCCAGATCGCGCGCGCCTTCCATGCCGGCTTCCTTGCTCACGAGCTGCAACTCGGCACCGAAGGCCCGCATGGTCTGCTGGCGTTCGACCGAGGCATTTTCCGGCATCAGCAGGATGAGCTTGTAGCCGCGCATGGCCGCTGCCATGGCCAGCGCAATGCCGGTATTGCCGCTGGTGGCTTCGATCAGCGTATCGCCGGGCTGGATGTCGCCGCGCGCCTGCGCCGCGTCGATCATCGACAGCGCCGGCCGGTCCTTGACCGAACCCGCCGGGTTGTTGCCCTCCAGCTTCACCAGCACGATGTTGCTGGTCAGCCCCGGCATCCGCTTCAGGCGGACCAGCGGGGTGTTGCCGACGGTGTCCTCGATGGATTTGTAGTCGCTCATGCTTTCAGGAGATGCTCGATATAGCGTGCCGTGCCTGTCTGGACATCATAGAACGGGGCATCGTAACCAGCTGCCCTCAACGCGGAGATGTCCGCCTCGGTATGACTCTGGTATTTGCCCTTCAGCGCCTCGGGAAAGGCAATATAGCTCACGATGCCCTGCGCCTGCATGTCTGCGAGGTTCAGGGGCGGCTGCCCTTCCGCCGCGCGGCAGGCGTTCACCGCTGCCACGGCCACGTCGTTGAAGCTCTGGCAGCGGCCGGTCCCCACGTTGTAGATGCCGGACACCTCGGGATGATCGAGGAACCACAGGTTCACGCGCACCACATCCTCCACCGAGACGAAATCGCGCCGCTGTTCGCCGTTTGGGTAGCCGTCACAGCCTTCGAACAGTTTTACCTGGCCGGACTCGCGATACTGGTTGGAAAAGTGGAAGGCAACCGACGCCATGCGGCCCTTGTGCTGTTCGCGCGGTCCGTAGACATTGAAATAGCGGAAGCCGGCGATCTGTGCCGTGCGCTCATTCCACAGGCGACGCACACTCTGGTCGAACAGGAACTTGGAGTAGCCGTAGACGTTGAGCGGCGATTCGAATTCGCGCGATTCGGAAAACACATGGCCGGCACCGTAGACGCTGGCAGACGAGGCGTAGAGAAACTGTGCCCCCTCGTCCTGGCAGAACTTGAGCAGTGCGCCGCTGTAGCGATAGTTGTTTTCCATCATGTAGCGGCCATCGGTTTCCATGGTGTCGGAGCACGCCCCTTCATGGAAGATGGCTGCCACGCTGCCGTCCAGCACGCCCTCCTCGACGAAATCGAGGAACTCGGCCTTGTCGAGGTAATCGGCAATCTCGCAATCCACCAGGTTCCTGAACTTGTCGGCCTTGCTGAGATTGTCGACCGCGATGATGTTGGTCTCGCCACGCTCATTCAGTGCCTTGACGATGTTGGCACCGATGAAGCCGGCCGCGCCGGTGACCACGATGTATTGACTCATTCCGCTGCACCCATAGTGTATGTTCCAAAAACTTCGTCTGCGGTGGCAATGGCGGTGCCGAACTTGCCCACCACGATGCCGGCGGCCCGGTTGGCCAGCTTCATGGCCTCCATGCCATCGGCCCCGGCGGCCAGCGCAGCGGCCATGGCGGCGATCACCGTGTCACCGGCACCGGACACGTCGAACACTTCACGGGCGCGCGTCGCTTCGTGATGCGCCCCCTGTGCATCGAACAGGCTCATGCCTTCCTCGCTGCGCGTCACCAGCAGCGCGTCGAGCCCGAAGCGGGCACGCACCTGCGCCGCCTTTTCACCCAGTTCCGTCTCGTCTTGCCAGCTTCCCGCCACCTGCCGGAATTCGGCACGGTTGGGCGTAATCAGCGTGGCACCGGTGTAACGCGACCAGTCATCACCCTTGGGGTCAACCAGGATGGGCTTGCCAGCAGCACGGGCAGCTTCGATCATGCGCACCACATGGGTCAGGCCGCCCTTGCCGTAATCCGAAAGAATCACCACATCACAATCGGCGAGCAACAATTCGTAGGCCTGCAACTTGGCCGCCAGCACTTCATGGCCGGGCTGGGTTTCGAAATCGACCCGCAGCAGTTGCTGCTGCCGACCGATGACCCGCAGCTTGGTGATGGTGGAAAAATCCGGATCCTCGTGCATCTGCACGGCAAAAGTCTCGGCGTCCAGCAGCCTGCGCAGCGCCTGCCCGGCTTCGTCCTGCCCGGCCACCGACAACAGGGTGACCCGCGCACCGAGTGCCGCTGCGTTGCGGGCCACGTTCCCCGCCCCCCCTACGCGATCCTCCCTGCGATTCACATGCACCACCGGCACCGGGGCTTCGGGCGATATGCGCGAGACATCGCCAAACCAGTAGCGGTCCAGCATCACGTCACCGGCAACCAGGATACGGGCCTGGCGAATGTCATCGCGCAGGGACATTACGGACGCCCGATGGGGAAATAGTCGAAACCAAGCTCACGCATGGCACGCGGCTCGTAGAGATTACGGCCATCGAAAATCACCGCTGCCTTGAGCAGGGATTTCATGGTGTCGAAATTGGGGCTGCGGAAGACTTTCCATTCCGTGACGATCAGCAGTGCATCCGCCCCCTTCAGGGCATCCATGGGGCTGTCGACCAGCAACAGGTCGGCGCGCTCGCCATAGATGCGACGGGTTTCCTCCATCGAGGCCGGATCGTAGGCCGATACGCTCGCGCCCATCGCCCACAGGGCTTCGAGCATGGTACGGCTGGGGGCCTCGCGCATGTCATCGGTATTGGGCTTGAACGCCAGCCCCCACATGGCGAAGCGCTTGCCTTTCAGGTCCGTGCCGAAGCGTGCGGTGAGCTTGCTGACCAGCACATGCTTCTGCGCATCGTTGGCCTCTTCGACTGCATCGAGCACGCGGACCGGCACACCATTTTCCTGCGCAGTCCGGCGCAGCGCCTGCACATCCTTGGGAAAGCACGAGCCGCCGTACCCGCAACCGGCGTACAGGAAGTGATAGCCGATGCGCGGATCGGAACCGATGCCATGCCGTACCTGTTCGATATCGGCACCGAGTTTTTCGGCCAGCACAGCCAGTTCGTTCATGAACGAAATGCGGGTGGCCAGCATGGCGTTGGCTGCGTACTTGGTGAGTTCGGCCGAGCGGATGTCCATCACGGTCAGGCGGTCGTGGTTGCGCTGGAAGGGCGCGTAGAGCTGGCGCAACAGGGCGGTGGCCTTGTCGGAATCCGTGCCCACCACGATACGGTCGGGCTTCATGAAATCGTCAACGGCCGCACCCTCCTTGAGGAATTCCGGATTCGACGCCACGTTGAATTCAAGCGCCACACCGCGCCTGGTCAGTTCTTCGGCGAGCGCTGCGCGCACCTTGTCGGCCGTCCCCACCGGCACGGTCGACTTGTCGACCACCAGCTTGTAATCCTGCATGTGGCGGCCGATGTTGCGTGCGGCTGCCACCACGTATTGCAGGTCGGCCGAGCCATCCTCATCCGGGGGCGTGCCCACGGCTATGAACTGGATCTGGCCGTATGCTACGGATTCGGCGATGTCGGTGGTGAAGGACAGCCGGCCCGCCGCGACGTTGCGGCGCACCATGTCTTCGAGGCCCGGCTCGTAGATGGGGATGCCGCCTGCCTTCAGCGTTTCGATTTTCTTCGGGTCGACGTCGAGGCACAAAACCTCGTTGCCCACTTCCGCCAGACAGGTACCTGTGACGAGGCCGACATAGCCGGTTCCAATGACCGTGATTTTCAAGTGTTGTCTCCCTTTAAACGGACTCCGATGCGCCGGGTCACCCCAAGGCTGGCATCGCCCTAAGCATTCTGTATATCGGCTCGAATCTGCTGTAACGCTGCAAGCGGGTCAACCGCACCGGTGATCGGTCGCCCGATCACCAGGTCGGTGGCACCCGCCTTCAGCGCTTCGGCTGGCGTCATCACCCGCCGCTGGTCGCCACTGGCCGACCCAGCCGGGCGGATGCCCGGCGTGATCAGGCGGAAATCTGTCCCCAGGCTGGTTCGCAACAGCGTCGCTTCCTGCGCCGAGCAGACTACGCCATCGAGTTGGCAGGACTGTGTCAGCCGCGCCAGTCGCAACACTTGGTCGGCCGGCGCAGCCTGCACGCCCACCTCGGCCAGATCCTCTGCGTTCATGCTCGTGAGCACGGTCACGGCAATGAGCAGGGGAGGATGCGGCAGGTCAGCCAGCGCTTCACGCGCGGCTTCCATCATGCGCCGCCCGCCTGCGGCGTGCACGTTGAGCATCCACACCCCCAGGCTGGCGGCAGCACGGCAGGCCGCGGCAACCGTGTTGGGAATGTCGTGGAATTTCAGGTCGAGGAACACCTCGAATCCCCGCGCCACCAGCTCGCGCACCAGGTCTGGCCCTGCCACGGTGAAGAGTTCCTTGCCCACCTTCAGTCGGCACAGCGCCGGGTCGAGGCGCGACACCAGCGCCAGCGCCGAGGCCGCGTCCGGAAAATCCAGTGCCACTATGATCTTGGTCGAATTCATGTCACGCCTTGCCTGTCTTTGGGAGCGGCATTTCAGTTATCCCCTTCGCGGCGCTCGGGATCAAAGCTGTCCCAGCGTCCGCACGCGGGACAGCGCCAGAAGAACTGCCGTGCCTTGAAACCGCAGCTGGCACACTGGTAGCGCATCATGCGCTGGCTGTGCGAGGCGATCAGGCTTTTTTCGACCTGCAGCAGCTCACGCTCGCCGGCTTCGGCATCGATTAGCTGCGCTTCGAGCAGACGGTCCAGCGTGCGCAGGCTGGGATTGCGGCGCAGTTCCTCGCGCGCAAGCTGGCTGGCGGCTGTCGCGCCTTCCGCCTCGGATACCGCCAGATAAAGAGCATTGAACACATCCTGCGAAGGCTGGCGTGCATAGAGGCCACGCAGCCACTGCACGCCGTCTGCCAGCTGACCCAGCAGGCGATAGCTGCCCAGCACGCGTTCGACGACCAGTGCCATGTGCGGTGCACTCTGGGCCTCCACCAGCCGCCAGTCGGCAATGGCGGCTTCATGCCGCCCGGCCGCCGCATCGAGATCACCTGCCATCAGGTTGGCGCGCACCGACTGGCGGTTGACGACGAGCGCCGCCTCAAGCGCGGCCGTTGCCGCCTCGACATCGTTTCTGGCTGCGGCCAGCAGCGCCAGCTCGCAGTGAAAGTGCGCAATCTCGGCGTTGAGCGGCTTGTGGGTATCGCGCTCCAGCACACGGGCGGCATCGATGGCCTTGTGCCAGTCCTTTTCCTGCACGTAGATTTCGAGCAGGAAGGTGCGCGCCATGCCGTGCTGAGATGTATCGAGCAGCTTGGTGAACACCTGCTCCGCCCGGTCGAGCAGGCCGGCCTTGAGATAGTCCTGCCCCAGTTCTGACAGGGCGCGCAGTCGCTGTTCCTCGATCAGCCCCTCACGGCCAAGCAGGTTCTCGTGCATCCGGATGGCCCGGTCGAATTCGCCCCGCCGGCGAAACAGTCCGCCCAGTGCAAAGTGGAGATCGATGGTTTCCGGCTCGAGTTTGACGACCTCAAGAAAGGCCTCGATGGCCTTGTCCGGCTGGTCGTTGAGCAGAAAATTGACACCGCGAAAATAGGAATTGGGCAGCGCGCGCGATTCGGTGACGACCTGCTTGATATCCACCCGCGCGGCCAGCCAGCCCAGCGCGAAGAAGAGCGGAAACGCCAGCAGCCACCAGAGTTCGAATTCCATCTGCAATCAGACCAGGGGATGATCGGTCGGTGGCACCACCGTGACGGCTGGGTCATCCGGTGTCTTGCGCGCCGCTTCGCGACGCAACCGGAACAATGTGGGCAACAGGGCCAGCACGGCGGTCAACCCGCCCAGGACGAAGGCCAGCCCGAGCATGACGATGAGTGGCGCTTGCCAGATGTAACCCAGGTATGAATAGAAAATCACTGTCTGGCTGTTTTTCAGGGCAAAACCCAGCACCAGCAGGAAGACCAGGATTTTTGCCGCCAGGCCGATGTAGCGTGTGAGGTTCTTCATGTGCGTTCGCGCGCGTCAATCGAGCCATTCTACCTTTGCCTGCTGCCTTCAAAAAGCCGGCGGGCAAAAGAAAACGGCGTCCGAAGACGCCGTTTTCTTCCAGCATGAAACACCGGAGGCTGATGCTCAGGGGTGAAAGTCCACCCGATCCCGCAGTTCCTTGCCCGCCTTGAAGTGCGGCACATATTTGGCCGGCACCTCGACCTTTTCGCCCGACTTGGGGTTGCGCCCCACGCGGGCAGGCCGGTAACTCAGGCTGAAACTGCCAAATCCGCGAATCTCGATACGCTCGCCGCGCGACAGGTTTTTGGCCAGCGCGTCGAGGACCGTCTTCACTGCCATCTCGATATCCGCAATGGAAAACTGCGAATGCCGCGCGGCAAGCTGTGCGATCAGCTCGGATTTGGTCATGGCTTACTCGGCGTTCTTGTTGTCGAGCTTGGCCTTCAGCAGTGCGCCCAGGTTGGTCGACCCCGTGGATGCGGCGGATTCGGATGCCATCTTCTTCATGGCGGCATCTTGCTCGTTCATGTCACGGGCCTTGATCGACAGGTTGATCACGCGGTTCTTGCGATCCACGTTGATGATCATCGCTTCGATCTCGTCGCCTTCCTTGTAGTGGCTGCGCATGTCTTCGACACGGTCACGCGACACTTCGGACGCACGCAGGTAGCCTTCCATGTCGCCGTCGAGCGTAACCGTCGCGCCCTTGGCTTCCACGGTCTTGATCGTGCCCTTGACGATGCTGCCCTTCTCGTGGCCCGACGCGTAGCTGGTGAGCGGATCGCCTTCGAGCTGCTTGATGCCGAGCGAGATGCGCTCGCGCTCGAGGTCGATGCCGAGCACCACGGCTTCCACGTCCTGGCCCTTGCGGAAGTTGCGCACGGCTTCTTCGCCGGCCACGCTCCACGACAGGTCAGACAGGTGAACCAGGCCGTCGATACCGCCGGGCAGGCCGATGAACACGCCAAAGTCGGTAATCGACTTGATCGCGCCTGCAACCTTGTCGCCCTTCTTGTGGTTCATCGAGAAATCTTCCCACGGGTTCGACTTGCACTGCTTCATGCCGAGCGAGATGCGACGCTTGTCCTCGTCGATGTCGAGCACCATGACTTCGACTTCGTCGCCCAGCTGGACGATCTTGGAGGGGCTGACGTTCTTGTTGGTCCAGTCCATTTCGGAGACGTGAACCAGACCTTCGATGCCTTCTTCGATTTCAACGAACGCACCGTAGTCGGTGAGGTTGGCGACCTTGCCGAACATGCGGGTGCCCTGCGGGTAGCGGCGGGCGATGCCCACCCACGGGTCGTCGCCCAGCTGCTTGATGCCGAGCGAGACGCGGTTCTTCTCGGTGTCGTAGCGCAGGATCTTGGCTTCGAGTTCCATGCCGACGGTGACGACTTCGGACGGATGCTTGACGCGACGCCAGGCCATGTCGGTGATGTGCAGCAGGCCGTCGATGCCGCCCAGGTCCACGAACGCACCGTAGTCGGTGATGTTCTTGACCACGCCCTTGACGATGGAGCCTTCCTTCAGGCTTTCCATCAGGGCCTCGCGGTCGGCACCCATGGTCTCTTCCAGCACGGCACGGCGCGACACGACAACGTTGTTGCGCTTGCGGTCGAGCTTGATGACCTTGAACTCCATTTCCTTGTATTCGTAGGGCGTGGTGTCCTTGACCGGGCGCATGTCGACCAGCGAACCCGGCAGGAAGGCGCGCAGGCCCGACACCAGAACGGTCAGGCCGCCCTTGACCTTGCCCTGCACCATGCCGCTGACGATGCGACCTTCGTTCATGGCGGCTTCCAGATCCAGCCAGGCGGCCAGTTTCTTGGCACGCTCGCGCGACAGCTTGGTGGCACCAAAGCCGTCTTCGATGGATTCGATGGCCACGGCCACGAAATCGCCGATGCTGGCTTCGATTTCGCCCGCATCGTTCTTGAATTCTTCAACCGGGATCAGGCTCTCGGACTTGAGGCCGGCATTGACCGTCACGAAGTTGTTGTCGATGGCGACGATTTCGGCGGTGATGACTTCACCCTGGCGCATTTCCTGGTGCGAGAGCGACTCCTCGAACAGGGCGGCAAAGCTTTCCATGGAAGCGGGGGCGGAAGTAGCGGTAGCAGTAGACATTAAAAAACCTTCTTGTCCGTCGGTGAGGACGGGGTTGGTTGCACATCGCCATCCCGCGGGCGCGGGGCTGGCACTCAATTTCCCTGTTGCGTGCGGTGGTGATCCAGCACCGCCTGTACCGCCGCTTCGATCCCCATGTGGGTCGTGTCGAGCAACAGCGCATCCGGCGCGGGTTTCAGCGGCGCAACGGCACGCGCGGTATCGCGTGCGTCGCGGGCCTGCATATCCGCAACAAGGGCCAGTAGACTAGCAGAGTTCCCCTTTTCGATCAACTGCTTATAGCGCCTTTCGGCGCGCGCCTCAGCGCTGGCGGTGAGGAAGACCTTGGCTGCCGCATCCGGGAAGACCACGGTTCCCATGTCGCGGCCGTCCGCCACCAGGCCCGGGGCCTGGCGATAGGCCCGCTGGCGTTCCAGCAGCGCCGCACGCACGGCAGGCAGGGCAGCGACCCGGGAGGCCCCTTCGCCGACCGCCTCGGCGCGAATGGCATCGGTCACATCCTCGTCGGCCAGCCATATCCGGCCGTCACGGAAGCGCGCAGGCAGTGCCGCCGCCTGGTCGGCCACGCCTGCCTCGTCGTCGAGTGCCACGCCTGCCTTCATTGCAGCCAGGGCGGTCAGGCGGTAGAGCGCGCCGCTGTCGAGGAAGTGGAAACCCAGCACCCGCGCAACGCGCTCGGCGACCGTGCCCTTGCCCGAGGCAGACGGGCCATCGATTGCAAGCACCGGTATCGGGCTCATTGCACCACCCCAGCCAATACCTTGAAATAGGTCGGAAAAGTCTTGTTCACGCACGCCGGGTCGTTGATGCGGATCGGTACGCCACCCAAGCTCACCAGCGACAGGCACATCGCCATGCGGTGATCGTCGTAGGTGTCGATGACGGCGTTCGGCGTCAAGGCGGCGGGCGGCGTGACGCGGATGAAGTCCGCGCCCTCCTCCACCGCCGCGCCCACTTTGCGCAGCTCGGTCGCCATCGCCGCGATGCGGTCGGTTTCCTTCACTCGCCACGAGGCGATGTTGGTGAGCGTGGTCGGGCCGTCGGCGAAGAGCGCGGCCACGGCCAAAGTCATCGCCGCGTCGGGGATGTGGTTGCAGTCGATGGTGATGCCTTTGAGCTTGCCCGAGGCGGGTGCGCGCGCGGTGATGCTGTTGGCGGTTTTCTCGATCGCCGCGCCCATTTGCGCCATCGCGTCGGCGAACAGCACATCGCCCTGCACCGACTCCGAGCCCGCGCCGACGACCGTCACCGGCCCACCGCCAATCGCGCCCGCCGCGATGAAATACGAGGCGGAGGACGCGTCGCCCTCGACCCAGATCTCGCCGGGGCTGGTGTAGCGCGCTTGGGCGTCGACAGTGAACGAGGCCCAGCCGTCTTGTTCAATTTCGATGCCGAAGCGGCGCAGCATCGCCAGCGTGATGCCGATGTAAGGCTTGGAAATCAGCTCGCCCTCAATCTGAATCTGCGTGGTTTTGCCGAGCAGCGGCAGCGTCATCAAGAGGCCAGTCAAATACTGGCTCGACACGTTACCGCGCACTTTGGTCGATGCGCTCGTATATGAGCCCGGATGAATCGCCAGCGGCGGATAGCCTTCCTGCCCCAGATAATCGATTTTTGCGCCCAACAGCCGCAGCGCATCGACAAGATCGCCAATGGGCCGCTCGTGCATACGAGGCACGCCTTTCAGCACGTATTCGCCGCCCGAAAGCGCACATGCGGCGGTGAGCGAACGGAAGGCCGTGCCGGCGTTGCCGAGGAAAAGTTCGGCCTGCTTGACGGGGAACGCGCCGCCGACACCCGTGATGGCGTAGTCGTCCGAATCGCCCTGCTGGGCTACTCCCACGCCGAGCGTGCGCAGCGCGTCGAGCATCACGCGGGTGTCGTCGGAATCGAGCAGCGCGCGCACCTGCGTCGTGCCGGAAGCCAGCGCGGCGAGCAGGAGCACGCGGTTGGAAATGCTCTTGGAGCCGGGCAGTTGCACGGTGCCGTGCGCATGGCCTGCGGCCGGCAGATCAAGAAATTCGGCTCGGGTGAGTTCCATCAGGCGTCCTGCTTTTTCATCCAGTCTTCACGCGCATCGCGCGCACGGGAAAAAATCTTCGTCAGCGTTTCGGCTTCGCCTGCCGACAGCGCAGTGCGCAGGGTTTGCAGCGCGGCCGTGTAGGCATCGAGTTCGGCCAGCAACGCCTCGCGGTTGGCCAGCGAGATATCGCGCCACATCTCGGGCGAGGAACCCGCAATACGCGTGAAATCGCGGAAACCGCTGGCGGCGAAACGAAAGAAACTTGCGCCGTCCGGGCGCTGCGCGAGTTCGTCGACCAGCGCGAATGCCGCCAGGTGCGGCAAGTGGCTCACCGCCGCAAAGATGCGGTCATGCTGCGCAGCATCGAGTGTCTCCACCTGCGCGCCCACCGCTTCCCATAGCGCCCGTACGGTGGCGACGGCATCCGCGCGGGTGGCCGGTTGCGGCGTCAGTACCACGCGCTTGCCGCGATAAAGGTCGGCACGGGCAGCGGCGGGGCCACTCTGTTCCGACCCCGCGATGGGATGGCCAGGCACGAAATCCGCCGCGCGTGTGCCCAGCGCCGCATGCGCGGCCGTGACGACATTGACTTTGGTGCTCCCTGCGTCGGTGACGATGGCACCGGGTTTGAGGTGCGGCGCAAGCTGGCGCAGCGCCGCCTCGGTTTCACCCACCGGCAGCGCCAGCAGGATGCAGTCAGCCTGTCCCGCGTCGCGCCAGTCCACGGTTCGATCGATCAGGCCCAGTTCGCGCGCCACAGTCAGGCGCGCCGGATTGCGGCCGACCCCCAGCACTTCACCGACCGCGCCGGCCTGTTTCAGCGCCAGGCCGAAGGAACCGCCGATGAGGCCGGTGCCGACCAGCGCGAGCTTTTCGACAATTACAGGCACGTCTTCAGGGCTTCGAGAAAACGTGCGTTCTGCCCGGCCAGTCCGACCGACACCCGCAGGAACGCCGGCAAGCCGTAATTGGCAACCGGGCGCACGATCACGCCCTGCTTCAGCAAGGCTTCGTTGATGCGTGCGGCATCGCCCACTTTCGCCAGCAGGAAATTGCCCTTCGACGGCACGGTCTCGACGTTCAATGCCTCGAACCCGGCGACGAGCTGCGCCATGCCGGCGCTGTTGAGGGCGTAGCTGCGCAGCAGGAATTCGACGTCGTCGAGCGCAGCCTCGGCCGCAGCCAGCGCCGGCACGTTGACGTTGAAGGGATGGCGCACCCGGTTCAGCAGGTCGATGACGTCCGGATGCGCAATGCCGTAGCCCACGCGCAAACCTGCCAGGCCATAGGCCTTGGAGAAGGTGCGGCTGATGATCAGGTTCGGGAAACGCTCGATCCACGCCAGCGTGTCGGCGCGGTCCTCGGTGGGCAGGTATTCGCCGTAGGCTTCGTCGAGCACCACCACCACCTCCTCGGGCACGGCGGTGAGAAAGGCCTCGATGTCCGACCACGGCAGAAAGGTGCCGGTGGGATTGTTGGGGTTGGCGATCCACACCACGCGCGTGTCCTCGCGGATGGCGGCACGCATGGCTTCGAGATCGTGTCCGTAGGCACGGGCCGCCACCGGTACGCCGGTTGCCCCGACGGTCTGGGTCGCGATGGGGTAGACGGCAAAGGCATGCTGCGAAAACACGGCCGAATCGCCCGGAGCCAGGAAGGCGCGCGCGACCATGTCGAGCACATCGTTCGAGCCGTTGCCCAGCACGATCTGGCTGGCGGCGATACCGAACTTGGCAGCAAGCTTGGCCTTGAGGGCAAAGCCGGCCCCGTCCGGATACAGCGCCATGTCGTGCAGCGCATCCTGCGCTGCGGCCAGTGCGCGCGGACTCGGCCCGAGCGGGTTTTCGTTCGAGGCCAGCTTGACGATGCCGGCTTCATCCAGCCCCAGTTCGCGTGCCAGTTCGGAAATGGGTTTGCCAGGCTGGTAAGGCGCAATGTCGCGCACCCAGTGCGGGATCAGGTCACAGCAATTCATCAGGAAGCCGCAGGATAGGAACCAAGAATTTTGAGGAAGGCCGCGCGCGACTCGATTTCGGCCAGCGCAGCTGCCAGCCGGGTGTCCTGGCGATGGCCCTCGCACACCACGAAAAAGAGATAGGCCCAGCCCGCGCCGGTGGTATCGCCCCGCGCCGGCCGGGACTCCAGGCGGCTCATGGAAATGCCCGCATCGGCCAGGGGTTGCAGCAGCTTGACGACCGCGCCCGGCTGATTTTTTGCCCCCATGACCAGGGACGTCCGGTCACGGCCGGAGGGCTGCGCATCAGTGCGCGCCAGCACCAGGAATCGCGTGGTGTTGCCGGCTTCATCCTGAACCGCGCGATCGACCACAACCAGACCGTAAAGATCAGCGGCCGCCTCGGCACCCAGCGTCGCCGCATCGGCTTCACCGGCTGCGCGGCGGGCACCTTCCGCATTGCTCACCACGGCCACGCGCTCGACATGGGGCAGATGCTGCGACAGCCAATGCTGGCACTGCGCGAGCGACTGGGCATGGCCATAGACGCGTGCGATGCCTTCACGCTGCGCAGTCTTGCGCATCAGCATCTGCTGGATGGGGAGGATGACTTCGCCGCAGATGCGCAGCGGGCTGGAGACGACGAGATCGAGCGTGCGGCCGACCGCACCTTCGGTCGAATTTTCAACCGGCACCACGGCAAACTCTGCGCGGCCGGTTTCAACCGCATGGAAACAGGCGTCGATATCGGCCTCGGCCAGGGCGTCGATATCCTGGCCGAAATGCTTGCCCACTGCCTGCTGGCTGAACGTCCCCGCCGGCCCCAGATAGGCCACGCGGGTACGCTCTTCCAGCGCCCGGCAAGCCGACATCACTTCGCGGATCAGGCGCTCGACCGTCTCAGCCGACAGAGGGCCGGGGTTGGCCTCACGCAGCCGCCGCACAATCTGGGCTTCGCGTTCGGGGCGATAGATCTTCTCGCCTTTTTTGGTATGACCAACCGCCTGGGCAATGCCGGCGCGTTCCGACAGCAACTTGAGCAGCGTGTCGTCGATGGCATCGATGCGCGCCCGCAACGCGCCCAGTTCGTTGTGCGCGTTCGCGGCGCCCGGGGTGTCGTCATTCATCATGCAGGCAGATAACGAACGGCCAGCACACCGGAAATGGCCGCCAGCTGGGCAAGCGCCGCATCGGATACCGCGCTGTCCACATCGACCAGCGTGTAGGCCATGTCGCCTTTGGATTTGTTGACCATGTTGTGGATGTTGAGCCCGGCTGCGGCCAGCACGGCGGAAATCTGCCCCACCATGTTCGGCACGTTGGCGTTGGCCATGCCGAGGCGAAAGCCGGATTCACGCGGCATCGTCACGTTGGGGAAATTCACCGAATTGAGGATATTGCCGTTTTCCAGATAGTCGGCGAGCTGTTCGGCGACCATCACGGCACAGTTTTCTTCGGCTTCCTCGGTGCTGGCACCCAGGTGAGGCAGCGCAACCACTTTGGGATGCCCTTTCAGCGCATTGGCCGGGAAGTCGCAGATGTAGGCGGCAAGCTTGCCTGCGTTCAACGCTTCGACGGCGGCGGCGTTGTCCACCACGCCTTCGCGCGCGAAATTCAAGAGCACTGCATTCGCGCGCATCGCGGCGAGGCGCTGAGCGTTGATGAGACCGCGCGTCGCGTCGATCAGCGGCACGTGCAGCGTAACGTAATCGGCGACGCGCAACGCGTCTTCCACCGACTCGGCGCGGCGCACCTGCGAGGGCAGCCGCCACGCGGCGTCCACGGTGATCGCGGGGTCGAAACCGACGACGTTCATGCCGAGCTTGATCGCGGCTTCGGCCACATAACAGCCGATCGCGCCTAGCCCCACCACCGCGAGCGTGCGCCCCGGCAGCTCGGTGCCGGCGAAGGCTTTCTTGCCGGCTTCGGTGGCCTTGTGCAGTTCTTCGTCCGTGCCGGCAAGGCCCTCGACGAAACGCATCGCCGGCACCAGATTGCGTGCGGCGAGCAGCATGCCGGCCAGCACCAGTTCCTTCACCGCATTGGCGTTGGCACCCGGCGCATTGAACACCGGCACGCCGCGTTCGGACAGCGCTTTCACCGGGATGTTGTTGGTGCCTGCTCCGGCGCGGCCGATAGCCTTGACGCTGGCAGGAATCGCCATGTCGTGCATGTTGGCCGAGCGCACCAGGATGCCATCCGGGTCGGCCATGTCGCCGCCCACGATGTAATGCTGCGGCAACCGTGCCAGTCCGCGCGCGGAAATTGCATTCAGGGTGAGCACCTTGCGGGCGTCAGCCATGGCTTTTCTCGAAATCGCCCATGTAATCGACCAGCGCCTGCACGCCGGCAACCGGCATGGCGTTGTAGATCGACGCGCGCATCCCGCCCACCGAGCGGTGGCCTTTCAGTTGCAGCAGGCCCGCTTCTTTCGCGCCCTTGAGGAAAGCCTCGTCGAGCGCGGCATCTTTAAGGGTAAAAGGCACGTTCATCAGCGAGCGGTTTTCCACTGCGACCGGCGAATGGTAGAAGTCGCTGGCGTCGATCTTGCCGTAGAGCAACCCGGCTTTTTCGCGGTTGGTCTTTTCCATCGCCGCGAGGCCGCCGTTGTCCTTGAGCCACTTGAACACGAGGCCGGCGGTGTACATGCCGAAAGTCGGTGGTGTGTTGTACATCGACTCGTTATCCGCATGCGTCTTGTAGTCGAACATCGTCGGCGTGCCTTTCACCGTCTCGCCGAGCAAATCTTCGCGCACGATGACGATGGTCAGCCCCGCAGGACCGATGTTCTTCTGCGCGCCGGCGTAGATGAGGCCGAATTTACTCACATCCATCGGACGCGAAAGGATGGTGGACGACATGTCGGCCACCAACGGCGTGCTGCCAGTGTCGGGGATGTCGAAAATCTCGACGCCGCCGATGGTTTCGTTCGGCGTGTAGTGCAGATACGCCGCGTCCGCGTCGCGCTTCCAGTCGGAGAACGCCGGCGCATAGCTGAAATTCTTGTCTTCGCTGTTGGCGACGACGTTCACCGCGCCGTATTTCTTCGCTTCCTTGATGGCCTTCTTCGACCACTCGCCGGTGTTCAGATAATCGGCGGATGCCTTGCCACGCAGCAGATTCATCGGAACCATCGCGAACTGGCTCGACGCCCCGCCCTGCAAAAACAGCACCTTGTAGTTGGACGGAATCCCCATCACCTCGCGCAGATCGGCTTCCGCCGCTGCCGCGATGCCCATGAACTCCTTGCCGCGATGGCTCATTTCCATCACCGACATGCCGCTGCCGTGCCAATCAACCATCTCGGCCTGCACCTGCTGCAACACGGCCTTGGGAAGCACGGCGGGGCCGGCGCTGAAGTTGTAGATGGTCATGCGCTTATTCCTCTTCGTTATCGGTCTCGGCCACTTTTTCCAGGCTGATGAGCTTCTCGCCCTTGTCCAGGTTGATCAGCGTCACGCCCTGGGTCGAACGGCTCATGGCGCGGATTTCCTTGACGCGGGTACGGATCAGCACGCCACCCGTGGTGATGAGCATGATCTCGTCCTCGGCCTTCACCAGCGTCGCGGCCACCACGCGGCCGTTACGCTCGCTGGTCTGGATCGCGATCATGCCCTGCGTGGCACGGGCGTGGCGGGTGTATTCGGTAATCGACGTGCGCTTGCCGAAGCCGTTCTCGGTTGCCGTCAGCACGTAATCATTCTCGTCCTCGGCAACCAGTAGCGAAATCAACTTGCCGCCCTTGGCGAGTTTCATGCCGATCACGCCGCGTGCGGTGCGGCCCATCGGGCGCACGTCGTTTTCGTCGAAGCGCACCGCCTTGCCGGTGTCGGAGAACAGCATCACGTCGTGGCGGCCGTCGGTGATCGACGCGCCGATGAGGAAGTCGCCGTCGTCCAGACCCACCGCGATGATGCCGGCGGTGCGCGGACGCGAGAATTCGGACAGCGGCGTTTTCTTGACGATGCCGTTCGAGGTCGCCATGAATACGTAATGCTCGTCGTCGAAGGTCTTCACCGGCAAGAGCGCGTTGATCTTCTCGCCCTCTTCCAGCGGCAGCAGGTTGACGATGGGCTTGCCGCGCGCCGCCCGCCCGCCCGCCGGCACGTTGTAGACCTTGAGCCAATAGAGCCGGCCGCGGTTGGAGAAGCAGAGGATGTAGTCGTGCGTGTTGGCGATGAACATCTTCTCGATGAAGTCTTCATCCTTGGTGCCCGCCGCCTGCTTGCCGCGCCCGCCGCGTTTCTGCGCACGGTAGTCGTCCATCGGCTGCGACTTCATGTAGCCGCCGTGCGACAGCGTGACGACCATCTCTTCCGGCTTGATCAGGTCTTCCATCGACATGTCCTGCGCGTTCTCGACGATGGCCGAGCGGCGCGCGTCGCCGAACTGGTCCTGGATTTCCTTCAGTTCATCGCGAATGATCTGGGTGATGCGCGAGGGGTTGGCGAGGATGTCGAGCAGATCGGCAATCTTCGCCATGATCTCCTTGTACTCGCCGATGATCTTGTCGGACTCCAGATTGGTCAGGCGCTGCAACTGCATTTCCAGGATGCGCTGCGCCTGAATTTCTGAGAGGCGATAGCCGTCGGCGTGCAGGCCGAATTCGGGGCCGATGTTCACCGGCCGCGAATACTCGGGGTCGATGCGCGCGAGCATTTCCTCGACCATCGCCGACTTCCAGGCACGACCCAGCAGGCGCTCCTTGGCAATGACCGGCGTTTCCGAGGACTTGATCAGTTCGACGATCTCGTCGACGTTGGCCAGCGCCACCGCCAAGCCTTCGAGGATATGGCCGCGCTCGCGCGCCTTGCGCAGGTCGAACACGGTGCGGCGGGTGACGACTTCGCGCCGGTGGCGCAGGAAGGCATCGAGCATCTCCTTCAGGTTCAGCAGCCGTGGCTGGCCGTCGATCAGCGCCACCATGTTCATGCCGAAGGTGTCCTGCATCTGCGTCTGCTTGTACAGATTGTTCAGGATCACGTCGGCGTTCTCGCCGCGCTTGAGTTCGATGTAGACGCGCATGCCCGACTTGTCGGATTCGTCACGCAGGTCGGAAATGCCGTCGATCTGCTTCTCGCGCACCAGCTCGCCGATTTTGATCAGGAGATTGGCCTTGTTCACCTGGTAGGGCAGCTCGTCGATGATGATGGCCTGCTTGCCGCCTTCCCTGCCCACATCCTCGAAGTGGCAGGTGGCGCGCATCACCACGCGGCCGCGGCCGGTGCGGTAGCCGTCGCGCACGCCGGAGAGGCCATAGATGATGCCGGCGGTCGGGAAGTCGGGTGCCTTGACGATATTGATCAGCGACTCGATGTCGATTTCCGGCTCGTCCAGCAGGGCGAACAGGGCTGTGCAGATGTCGGTGAGGTTGTGCGGCGGGATGTTGGTCGCCATGCCCACCGCGATGCCGGACGAGCCGTTGATCAGAAGGTTGGGGATCTTGGTCGGCAGCACCAGCGGTTCCTGCTCGGAGCCGTCGTAGTTGGGGCCGAAATCGACCGTTTCCTTGTCCAGGTCGGCGAGCAGCTCGTGCGCGATCTTCGCCATGCGCACTTCGGTGTAACGCATCGCCGCCGCGTTGTCGCCGTCCACCGAGCCAAAGTTGCCCTGACCGTCGATCAGCGGGTAGCGCAGCGAGAAATCCTGCGCCATCCGCACCATGGTGTCGTAGACAGCCGTATCGCCGTGCGGGTGGTATTTACCGATGACGTCGCCGACCACGCGGGCCGATTTCTTGTAAGCCTTGTTCCAGTCGTTGGACAGCTCGTTCATCGCGTACAGCACACGACGATGCACTGGCTTGAGGCCGTCGCGCACATCCGGCAGCGCACGGCCCACGATCACGCTCATGGCGTAATCGAGGTAAGACCGCCTCATCTCCTCTTCGAGGCTGACCGGGAGGGTTTCCTTGGCAAACTGTTCCATATCCGGCTTGGTTGTTGGCTACAAAGCCCGGGATTTTAGCATGGTCGTCCGCCCCGCCCGCCTTTGCCAATCGGTGCGTAAACGGCGAGAATCCCGGCCACCATGCCCATGCCCGCCGACCTCCTGCTGCTGCCGCAATGGCTCGTGCCCATCGAGCCCGCAGGCTGGCTTGCCGACCATGCCGTGGTAGTGAAGGACGGGTCCATTCTCGACGTGCTGCCGGCCGACGCTGCGCGCGAACGCTACACGGCCACCCGCGCGCTGGAACTGCCCGGCCAGGTGCTCATGCCAGGCCTCGTCAATCTGCACTGCCATGCCGCGATGACGCTGATGCGCGGCTTTGCCGACGATCGGCCGCTGATGACCTGGCTCAACGACCACATCTGGCCGGCCGAAAAGCAGCATGTGTCGGACGCCTTCGTGCGCGACGGCAGCCTGCTCGCCGCCGCCGAAATGCTGGCGGGCGGCGTCACCACCGTCAACGACATGTACTTCTTCCCCGGTGCGGCGGCCGAGGCTTTCCTGCAGGCCGGGATACGCGCCGTGCTGGGCATGATCGTGCTGGAATTCCCGTCAGCCTGGGCCGTCGATGCCGACGCCTACATCGCAAAGGGGCTCGCGCTGCGCGACGAACTGAAGGACGAGGCGCTGCTGTCGTTTGCCTTTGCGCCTCACGCGCCCTACACCATTTCCGACACCACCTTCGGCCATATCAATACGCTCGCAGAGCAACTCGGTCTGCCCATACACACCCACATCCACGAAACCACCGACGAAATTGCCGACAGCCTCAAGCAATACGGCGTGCGTCCGCTGGAGCGGCTGGCGCGGCTGGGCCTTCTGGGGCCCAATTTCATCGGCGTACACGCCGTCCATTTGAACGAAGCCGAAATTGATTCGCTCGCCACCCACGGCTGCCACGTCGCCCACTGCCCGTCGTCCAATCTGAAGCTCGCCTCGGGCATCGCCCCTGTGGCGGCGCTGCGTCAGGCCGGCGTCAACCTGGGTTTCGGCACGGATGGGGCCGCCAGCAACAACCGCCTCGACCTGTTCGCCGAAATGCGGCTGGCCGCACTGCTCGCCAAGGGCACGAGCGGCGACGCATCGGCCTTGCCTGCTGCTGCTGCGCTCAAAGCCGCCACGCTCGACGCCGCCCGCGCGCTCAATCTCGACGAGATCATCGGCAGCATCGTCCCGGGCAAGCGCGCCGATCTGATTGCCGTGGATCTGTCCGGTCCGGAATGCCAACCCGTGTTCGATCCCGTCTCGCACCTGGTCTACGCCGCCAGCCGCGAACACGTCACGCACGTGTGGGTGGACGGCGTGATGAAACTCGACCATCGCCGCCTGGTCGATCAGGACCCGGACGACCTCACCGCCCGTGCCGGATACTGGCGCAGCAAACTGAAAGGATGAACGCATGAGCAACGTCGACGCCGCTGAAATCGCCAAATTCTCCGAGCTGGCCCACCGCTGGTGGGATCCGAACTCCGAATTCCGCCCGCTGCACGAGATCAACCCGCTGCGGCTGAAATGGATCGACCAGCAGGTGCCGCTGGCCGGCAAACGCGTGCTCGACGTGGGCTGCGGCGGCGGCATCCTCACCGAAGCCATGGCCGGGCTGGGGGCCCAGGTCACCGGCATCGACCTGTCGGAAAAGGCGCTTAAGGTGGCCAGGCTTCACCTCTACGAATCCGGTCGCAGCGTGGATTACCAGATGGTGGCAGCAGAAGATTTTGCCGCGCAGCACGCCGGCGAATTCGACGTGGTGACCTGCATGGAAATGCTCGAACACGTGCCGGACCCCGCATCGGTCGTGGCGGCCTGTTCGCGGCTGGTGAAGCCGGGCGGCTGGGTGTTCTTCTCCACGCTGAACCGCAACCCCAAGAGCTATCTCTTCGCCATCATCGGCGCGGAATACATCCTCAATCTCCTGCCGCGCGGCACACACGACTGGGCCAAGTTCATCAAGCCCGCCGAACTCGCCCGCATGGCCCGCGAAGCCGGCCTCGACACGCAGCAACTCATCGGCATGACCTACAACCCGCTGACGAAAATCTACAAGCTAGAAGCCGACACCGACGTGAACTACCTGCTGGCGACCCGCCGTGGCGACTGAACCGGGCAAGCTCGCCGGCATCCGCGCCGTGCTGTTCGACCTGGACGGTACCCTGGTCGACACCGCGCCTGACCTCGGTTACGCGCTCAATCTCCAGCGCACCCGCCACGGCCTCGCCCCGCTGCCCGATGACCTGATCCGCCCGCAGGCCTCGCATGGCGCACGCGGCCTCCTGGGCCTGGGCTTTGGCCTGCATCCCGACGATGCGAAATTTGCCGCCATGCGCGAAGAATTCCTTGAACTCTATGCCGCCAACATCTGCCGCCATTCGCAGCCCTTCCCTGGCATTCTCGACCTGCTGAATGCCATCGAGGCGCGCGGCCTGAAGTGGGGCGTGGTCACCAACAAGCCCGCCCGCTTCACCGAACCACTGCTGTCCATCCTCGACCTCGCCGAACGCGCCGCCTGCATCGTTTCCGGCGACACCTGCCCGCAGCCCAAGCCGCACCCCGCGCCCATGCTCGCCGCCGCCGAACTGTGCGCGGCCGCGCCCACCGCCTGCCTGTATCTGGGCGACGCCGAACGCGACATCGCAGCCGCGCGCGCCGCCGGCATGCCGGCGCTGGTCGCCGCCTGGGGCTACATCGACGCAACCGACACCCCGCACAGCTGGGGCGCACACGCCGAAATTCGCCACCCAATCGACACCCTCGGCTATCTGGACTGAAGCCTGGACACCGCCACGCTCAAAATCCTGCATCTGGCCACCGTCGGCATCACGCTCGCGCTCTTTCTGCTGCGCGGCGCGTGGATGATCGCCGACTCGTCGCGCCTGTCCGCGCGCTGGGTGCGCATCACGCCGCACGTCAACGACACCGTGCTGCTCGCCAGCGGCATTGCACTGGCCTGGACGCTGGGGATTTCGCCGCTGGAACACGCCTGGCTCGGTGCCAAGATCATCGCCCTGCTCGCCTACATCGGGCTTGGCACCGTCGCCCTCAAACGCGGCAAAACGCGCGGCCAGCGCATTGCCGCGTGGCTGGCCGCGCTGGCGGTGTTTGGCTACATGCTGGGCGTTGCCCATACACACAGCCCGCTGCCCGGATTCAGCTGACGCTCCGGCCGGGAACTTCCTGCCCGGCCACCGCCTCCATGCGTTACACTGCAAGTGCTTTACATGGGGCCGACATGGCTTCGACGTGGGTCGCAAAGCAGCGTAGGGCATACCGAGGGTCAGAGCACCTCGTAAATCCAACTGAAAAACTTTAGTCGCAAACGACGAAAACTACGCCCTGGCCGCTTAAGGTCCAGGACTCACACTAGCCTGTTCATGGGCTGGGTCGGGGCAACCCGACAGTGAGTTAATTTTCATGAAATCGTGCCGGTCCGGGTCGCTTGGACGGGTGCTAAATCCAAGGCGACTCGGCAAGATCCAGCCTGTTCGGCGGGCGTGATGGCGCTTAAAGCTTGAAAACACCGGACTAAGTATGTAGAACTGCCTGTAGAGGGCTTGCGGACGGGGGTTCGATCCCCCCCGGCTCCACCACCAATACCCCCAGCACCATCTAACGCCGTCCACGTGACGGCGTTTTTCTTTGTGTTTTCGCCATCCTAGCGTCCATTCCGACCTTGCAATATCCCGCTACATCCATTACAAATGGGGGTATCGAAGGGGGTATTTCGCCAAGTTGAACCGGAGAATAAATCATGACTGGGGGTATCGGGACGGGAAGACTGACAGACAAAGCGATCAAGGCATTCGTGGCCAAGGCCGAGCGCGGCAAGAAACTGGCCGATGGGGGTGGCCTGTATCTCTTCATCACCCCGGCCGGGGGTGCCACGTGGCGGGTGAAGTACCGCATCGACGGCCGGGAAAAGATCTATTCCGTCGGCCCCTACCCCCTGGTGACGCTGGCGGCGGCTCGGGTGGAACTGGGCGAGGTCAAGGCGCTTCTGCTGGAGGGCAAGGACCCGGTAGCAGAACGCCGGGTGAACCGGGCGGCGACCGTGGCGGACACCGACAACACCTTCAAGGCCGTGGCCCAGGCGTGGCTGACCATGAAGCAGCGGGAATGGAGCGCGGGCCACTACACCAAGTCGTCTCGGGCCTTCGAGCGCGACATCTACCCGGCCCTCGGCAATCTGCCCATCGCAAGCATCAGCCCTGCCATCGTGGCCAAAGCCGTTGAAACCATCCACAAGCGAGACGTGCTGGAAACCGCCAGCCGCATTCTCCAGCACCTCAACGGGGTATTCCGCTATGCCCAGGCCAAGGGACTGTGCCGGGACAACCCCGCCGCCCCGGCCCGCGAGGTGCTGCCCCGCAAGAAAGACAACGGGCGCATGCCGGCCCTGCTGGAGTGGGCCGCGCTCGGTGACCTGTTGCGCCGCGCCGCCCAGGCCCGGCTTTCCCCGTCTGTCCACATGGCGCATCGGCTGTGTGCCTTCACCGCCATGCGCATCGGCAACGTGGTGGAAGCGGAATGGCGGGAGTTCCGTCTCGACGACGAGCAACCGGTTTGGATCATCCCGCGCGCCAAAATGAAGGTGACCGACCGGGACATCGACCACCGGGTCCCGCTCTGCCCCGAGATCGTGACGGAACTGCGGCATTGGGGCGAGGTTTTCGGGAAGCGGGGTTATCTGTTCCCGTCACCGACCGGCGGCAAGCACATCGGCCGGGAATCCGTCGAGAAGGTCTACCGGGTGACCCTCGGGCTAGCCGGCAAGCATTCGCCCCACGGCTGGCGCAGCGCCTTCTCCACGCTGGCCCGCGACCACGGCTTCGCCCGCGAGGTGGTGGAACTGGCCCTCGACCATGCCCACGACAACGAGGTAGCGCGGGCTTATGACCGAGGTGAGCGCTTCGATCAACGGGTGCAGGTTTATGACTGGTGGGGAGAACGGTTAGCCGCCGCCCAACGCGGGGCAAAAATCATCCCGTTGACCAGCAAGGCCGGGGTAACAGCCTAAATCGGGGACGAAACACGAATCGGCACCGGCCCGGCCACGCTTGCTCATTTCTTGCGCTGATCCAGCGGGTCGCAAGGCACATACGGCGTTTTCGACTGATACAGCACCCAATCTCCCACAGGGGTACGGGTGGCAAAACTCAGTTCCCCGAAATCTCTGGGGCTCAGCAGATGGTGGCAGCACAGGCGCGCGGCCGTGGAAAGCCTGCCGGTCTCCTCGGCATCTTCCACAAAGAACTTTCGCCACAAGGGAAGAAGCACCAGATCACCCGCGCACATTCCCTCGTAGGGGACATGAACGCGGCCTCCCCATTCCTCAAATGGAACTTCACACATTCCCCCGTCGGGGCCGCACAGCGTAAACGCCTCCTGGGGTGGCAAGCCTGTCTTCTTTGAGCGCCGCAGTTGCTCCCTGACCAGCCCCCGCCAAACCCTCACGTCGTTGAAAGGGCATGATACGGAACGAACGTCATCTCGCCGTATCAGCTCGAACACTTTGCTGACCACCTGCGACGGCAATCTGTCTCGGCCATCCTTGCCAGGAATCGCCGAACCGGTCAGGTCGGCATAACTGGCCGACCCCGGTGGCACCAACCAGAAAACCCCGTCGGCGTTGATTTCCAGGATGGGGGTTCGGGATCGCTCTTGCCATCTTTCGCTGGATGACGCGTCAAATTCGACGATGTCATAGCGGCGACCGCAATTTCTCCAGTTCGCGCACGGCGCCATGTTGGGCTCACTGTCCCACGGCAGTGTCGCCAGTCTTTTGATCTCGGCAAGCGCCTCTTCAAACGTGCCGTGCTTGCTTATGGCGTCGGAATGCGTGTCGTCGTCGATGACAAATACCGCTTTCATTTCGTCACTCCGGAGGTGTTCATAATGCAGTCATTCGGCAGTCTCGCTCAATTGAATCGTCCCCAGTTCATAAACCCTGTCCGGCCACGTGTCCGCCGTCATATCAACCAGCACGGCCATCATTTCCTCGGCCAGTTGCATGTCGACGCTGGTATCAGCAGCATCAGTCTTGTTCGCAATCAAGGCCTTGATCTGCCGTGCAACGGCCATATGGCTTTGCCGCAAGCCAGTTGATCTCGCCAGGGACTCGCGCGTTTCCCGCCGAGACATCACATACAGGAACGTACCGACCACCGTTTGCTCAGGGAGCACCCTGCCCCCACGGAAGGCCATGATCAGTTCAAGCCAGTCCACAACCCAGGCGCCCAGTCCGGTCTGACGCAATTCCGAGTATCTCTTCGGCCATTCGCCCACCGGAGCGGTGCGAAGCCATTCGCTCAAGCCCAGCGGAGTCAGTCCAGCGTAGTCCTCCGAATCAGACCAGTATCGCGAATTGACACGGTCAACGCTGCGATCCGTTCTGCGCGAGAACGCGGGAATATCCCCCCAATCCAACGGGCTGCTTACCTGATAGCTCACTGACCTCGTTTCCAGGAAACATGCTGTTCTCGACAGCATCACGGAGCCCATCCCCCCCCAGCCCGCAGGCATCATCTGCTCGATCTTGTGCAGATCGGGCATATCGGCGGGGTTTTTTTCCTCTTCCTGCTGGTGCACCAGCAGGAAGTTGGTTTCATCCGTCACCAATTGGTAGGCCACCGCCAGTTGCTTCGCTTCAACTGCGGCGCCAACCAGCCAGTCTGTTTCCACCGTTTGAAAACGGATGTTTGCCGCCAGCCTCGACAAGGTATCAGCCGGCTCGACACTGGCACTGAACCGGGCGTGCCCGATCACCTCCGGCGCACCTTTTGGCGAGCGTGTGCCCAGCAGCCGCACTTCACCGTCCGGCACCGCCCGCATCAAGGCAAACACATTGACGGTATCCCCATCGAATACCGAAACAGGCAGCGGCGACATCCATTCCGGCGCAACGCCCACAGGCCACTCCACCCGCAAGTCGGTCAGACGCGGCGAATGCAAACGCGCAAACATCCGCAACACCGCAGGTTCCACAGCCTCACCCGGCGCCACGAAGTCGCAGGCCCCACCTGTTGCATCCGCCAACCGCCGCAAATGGCTTTCCGCCGGGCTGCTGCCGATACCGACCACAAACAACCGGTGGCCGGAAGCCTTTGCGGACTCGATCGTGCTGTCAATCGCGCTGATTTCGCCATCCGTCACAACCAGAACATCGCTCGACATGGTTTGGGCAAATGCAAGGGTGGACGCCAGCGCCGCTTCCATCTCAGTGCCGCCCATATCCGCATCCAGACCGTTTATCCAGCGCTGGGCGGCTGATTGCGTAGTTTCCGCTACCTGCCAGAGTCCGCGCGAGCGATGTTCCACAGTGCTACCGAACCTTGAGAGAGAGAAACGATCACCCCGACCAAGGTGACGAACGATGGCCTGCAAGGAACGCCTGGCCGCTTCGATGCTGTCGCCCGCCATTGAGCCAGAGCAGTCCACCAGAATCTTGACGGCGATGCTTGCCGGTTCCTGCGCAGCAATGCGCGGGCAGAAGCTTGCCAGCGCCACCACGCCGTCAGGCTCGACACAGTCGCGTGCCAGGACAGTCACAGAATCGTGTTCAAGCTGATCAATGACCAGCACAAAATCCCTGTCCAGCGCTCCATGGCGGGCCAGGGTCACAGTCTGCACGCTGGCCGCATTCGATACCGCGTGCGCAACACCGACAAGGTGGCTGGGGGAGGCCACGCGTGCCCGCGCCAGATCGCCATGCAGCGATAAATGAATGTCGAAAGGGTATTCCGCCATGACACTGCAGCTGGGTGCCTGATGCGGCTGCAACCCGCCGTCCACCACGGCATCGCCATAACGCGGAGCAATAACCGTCGGGATCAACAGCCGAAGACCGTTTTGCTCAAACTGCAAGGTCTGGGCATAGCGCAGCGTGATGACACAATCCTCGTCCGCTAACAGGTTGCCGAGATTGAGGCTGTAACTGCGATCATGATTTTTCTCCAGCATGATTGCGGTGTTGCCTTCCGAGATGGCTTCCTCATAACGACCCTCCGCCTCCCTCTTCTCGATAACCGCGCCTGTCAGAAGCTGGCCGCCCAATTGCACCTCCACACCGAGCAGCACCGCGCCCCAGGGCAGGGGAAAGGTATAAACCACTTCGACGTTTCCGTCGGTCGAATTCACAAATCGCTGCTCGACGCGCGCCTCAAATACCAGCCCCCGGACTTCTCCAGACACCGTAACGCCCCTGAGCATCAAGGGTTCACCGTCCTGCGACTCCAAACGCGCACATTCAAACTGGTTCATCTTGTCGCCCTTTCGGTTGTTGTTCGTGACCTTGTTTCGCCCCGGCCTGGCCTGATTGATCGCCACCGAGCTGGACGTACAACGTCATCACGCCTTTGACAAAACGACGCACCTGCTCTGGCGACAAACCCGCCCGCCCCGGCTCGATCACCACCTCGACACCATCTGCCACCTTCAAATGGCTGCACACCTCAACCGAACCCATGCCACGTGGACGCGGGGGAATCGGTGCCTGCTCACCCTGGAGCAGTTCCCGGATGCGCTCCAGGGACACGCCGGCCGCCGTCCACTTCTTGATCAGCAGCAACTGTTCCAGATGTCGTGCGCCATAGCGTGCCGCACGTGTCTCGCCTTCCGGCCGGTCAACGAGTCCGATCTGGACGTAGTAGCGAACAGTGCGCAGCGGCATGTCTGCAAGCACGCACAGGTCGGCCAGCGGGTAGCTTGCGGGTATGGAAACCGGTTCTTCTTTCATATGCTTAATTATTACACTACTACTGTATTTATCAAGTGGTTAATATTGATCTTGATTTGAGCGTAGACAGGCAGATATAGAAAGCTGGCCTCGGGTAAAGAGGCGCGATTTTGCGAAACAGATTCAGCTTCAGCGTTTTAAGTCATCCTGCAAATCCAGCAACCGCTTGTCTAACAGCCCAATCCGTTTCGCCATTCCCGTCAGCGATCGCTGGGCATAGGCGTCATGCTCGGCTTTCAACCGTTCAAGGGTGCGCCAGTGCATGCCCTTGGGCTTTCCACCGCTGCCGTTCAGGATGCCCGGCTCCCATCCAAGCCGCCGCCGGATCGTGTCAGCTCGCCGTGCCGCCCGGTCATCATCGCTTTCCCGCTGGCATTCGTAATTCAGGTTGTGGCAGTGCCGACAGGCGAAGATGGAACCGCCGTAAAGAATCGCCACGCGCCGCCCGCACCCCCGCGCCGGGCATAGGAACCAAGGCCGCATCCCGCCCAGGTTGCAGCCCGTCCATTCCAGATAGATCGGGTATTCCATCGGTTGCCACTCGCCGCCATTGCTTCGGCTTCGGTAGTTGAGAATCACGCGGTCGGCCTCGGTGCTAATCCGAATTGACGCCACTTCCTCATC
Organism: Hydrogenophilales bacterium; assembly: GCA_041639515.1. Taxonomy (GTDB): domain Bacteria; phylum Pseudomonadota; class Gammaproteobacteria; order Burkholderiales; family Thiobacillaceae; genus Thiobacillus. The sequence continues at coordinate 42,175 of JBEQCD010000010.1, forward strand.
GTTGCGGGTCCACTTCCACCCAAAGGCCATGCCCGGTGTCAGCAGACCGTCCCGATGCAGCCGCCGAATATCCAGCGTCCGCATGTCGCTGGTCGTGTCCTTGCCGCCCTGGTATCGCCGGCCGCTTCCCATTCCGCCCATTTCTTTACGCTCCGATTTTGCCTAAATCATCTGGCAGGTTCGCACCATGGTTTTCGCTGATTCTCGCCGAAAGTCTTGCCTCGCCTAGCATTACGCCGGATTTGATGGTGTTCGGTTTCATGCGCCGCGAAGCTCCTTCAGCTTCAAAAGCATGGCCAATGTCCGCTCGAATTTGCGGTCAAGGTGCGTTTCGTATCGGTTCAGCTTCTCCAGCAGGTGCGCCCGCAGCCCCTCACCCAGGGTTTGCGCCTTGATCGCCGGGGTGAATCGCGCCTCATGCACCATGCGGATGCAAACAGGCTCCAGCGATTCGCGGATGAATTGCGCCAGCCCCTCGGCGGTCGCGGGGTATTCCTCTTCGGCCACATGCTCATCCCACCAGTCACGGGATTCCTGAATCAGCGCCCGCCGCGCCCTCGTATAGGCATTCAGCCCGCCCTTGCGAAGGATCGCCGCCGCCTTCCGGGTTGCGGCAAGATCAAGCTCCGCATCCCGCTGTCGCTCGGCGATTTCATTTGGCGTCGCATCCAGCAGTTCCCGCAGGTCGGCATTCTCGCCGGTCAGGCCACGCTGAAAAGGCGCCGCCGACGGCATGATCGACCTCGGGCTGTTCACCGCGCTTTTCAGGCCCTCGTTGATCTTCGCGCCTTCGGCCAGCAGCACCCGCCGCTTGCGCCAGATGATCGCGGCAAGCTCTTCGACCAGATGCCGCTCGGTCATGCCCGTGGGTCGGTGTTCCTCGACTAGCGCAGCCAGCAAATCACCATACTCGGCATGATCTTCATGGGCCAAGACCACCAGCCTGGAAAGAATGCCGTGCTTCAAGGCATTGAACCGGACGGGCTCATAGTTGCCCGCCCGCGCTACGGGTGCATCGTCGTGGGTTGTCGGCACCGCCTCATTGATCGTATCTGCTTCGATGGTCGCCATCATTCATCTCCTTTCTGTATCAGTCCCGGCCAGCGCTCCCGGCCAGTTCGTCTATCTGGATCATCCGCGCCGGGGAGGTAGCCCTCGCAGCGCCGTAGTTGGTCGCGCACCGGTTCATAGTCCGGGTTCGCCACGATTTCGCCGCGCCGCGCCGCGAGACATAGCCCACGCCCGGTCAGGTTGAGGCATTGGCCGCAGCGCCGCCGGTCATCGGGGAGCGGATCGGGCCTTGGCACTTTCGATGCCAGCCGGCTGAAGTAGTCGCGCGCGTCAACATCCTGCCGGCACCGATTCAGCACATGGGCGATGACCGCCTCGTCGGTTTCCTCGATTTGCGCGAGCCACGACCGGATCGCGGATTCCTGGTCCGCTGTCATCGCGCTGTCCGCCTCGTTTTCCCAGGAAACGACGACTGGCGCACTGCCATTGCTGCCGATAGAATCCCGCGAGTTCTCGGAATCGTCTGGTTGGGTTACTGCCGTTACTGCCGATAGAGTTCCTTCGTCAGTTTTGGCAGTAGCCCCGTCAGCACTTTGCGGAATTTCGCGCTTTGCGCGCTCAAGCCAGTTCGCCATGACCGCCTCCGGCCTTGCCTGCCTTCGCGGCCTTCGGATTGATCGAGTAGCGCCAGGTGCGCCGCCCCGTTCCCGGTCCCGTGCCGCCGACTTCCTCCGCCCGCAGCCAGCCTTCGTCTTCCAGCCAGTCCAGCGCCGCCTGCACCGCCTCGTCGGCGGTGAGGCTGCGCCACTGGTTGCGCCGCACGTCCCGCGCGGTGAAGCCGTCTTGCAGCTTGCCCTGCCGCAACTTGTCAGCCAAGGCTTGCGCCGCCCGCAGGCCATCGTCCGCCAGCAGGCCATAGCAGCGCCGCGCATGGGCTTCCAGGTAGTCGCACCAGGCCGCCGCACGCAGGGCGGATTCCACCTTCACCGGCCCGCGTTGCCCGGTGGCCGCGCAATCCACCAGATGCAGGATCAGCGCCAGCGCCGGAAACAGCTTGTCGAACTTCGCCAAGTGCTGCGCGATCATCGGGTGGTCCTCGTCGGGCAGCTTGGTCCGGTGCAGGTCTCCCGACCACTCGATGAAGATTTCCTGTGCGGCCTCGTCGAAGCGGAAATTCGGAAACTTGGCGAAGTCGTCGGCGGGTGCCGCGCCCCAGGCTTCCGGATCGAACTCGGCCAGCGCGTCGAACACGTCAAGCGCCCGGTCGCGCGCCTCCTTCGCCGGCACGCGGTCGCGCCACTCCCAGGGCTGGTGATCGGGATAGACCAGCACCTGGAAGCGTTGCAGCATCCCGTCGTTCGCCAGCGCGTGGGCGGCCTGCTCCAGGTAGCCGACCAGCTTGTCCGGCTGGATGCCGCCGAAGATCGACACGCACAGGTTGGGAATGAAGATCGAGCCGCGCCCGATGCGGTCGGTGTCGAAGCTGGCGTTACCGTTCCACGCCTCCAGATAGAAAGCGCGCTCGCCCTCGCGGCCTTCCCTATCCCAGGAGGCGAGCAGACCGACGAGTTCATCGCGCAGCACCAGCAGCCCGGTGGGATTCTCCCGCAGCAGTTCGCCCAGCTTCTCCACCGTGGTGTCGTTGGACTTGTAGCGCCGCAGGACCGGTGCCGCCGGGGCCTGTTGCCGGTGACCTTGCAGCTCGCGGGCGAGGTTGTCCAGGTTTTCGCCCTTGCCGTCCTTGGCTTTCGCCGCCGTCTTGATGCGTCCCTCGATGGCGTCCTGCCTGGCCTCGAACACCGTCTTCTCCGCTTCGAAGGCTTCCCGGTCGGCCTGGTGCGCCTCCATCGCCCGCGCGATCAGCCGGTCGAGCGGTTTCAGCGCGGCACCGATGGCCGGGGATTTCTTCGCCGACGGCAGGCCGACAATGCCGCCCCACAGGTTGGGCACGATCAACCAGGAATCGCGCGCCTTCGGCTTGATCGCACAGCGCGCGCCGATGATCGCGCCAAGCGCCGTCAACGCCCCCGCCGCGACGAAATCCGGCGGGCACTGCATCCGGTCGGCCTCGTCCAGCACCCAGCCACGCAATGCTTCGGGCAGCAGAGTTTCCCCGTCGAAGGCAGGAACGGGATGCAGCGCCGCCCTGATCGGCTTGGGTTCCGTCCAGGCACGACAGGCGGGAAGCTTAATGACACGCTCCGCTGCGCCGTCGAGAAACGACTGGCCGCGCTCGATGCCGCTATCCATGATTGAGCCCACCCGCGTCAAGCGCCGCCTGGATTCTGCTCACGGCCAGAAACAGACGATCACGGTCAAAGGCGTTGAATGGCTCTCCAGCCAGCATCGCGGAACCCGCCACGGACACGACCAGCGCCTCGAAGGCGATGGCGCGCAGAATGTCCGCCGCCGGGAAAGGCCGCCCCTCCCGCTTGGCGTGATGCCCCAGGTCACGGGGCGGAAACAGCTCATCGAAGGACAGCCCCACTGCGGACAGGACGGAATGCACCTCGCAGCCCGCAAAGCAGTGGACCAGGACACGGCCATCGTCCAATTCCCGGACAGACAGGGACGGTCCCTTGTCGTCATGGGCAGGACAGCGCGCCTGCCAGCGCCCGGCCCCGGTGCGCTTGACGCGCTCCAGGCGTGAAATAAGGTTTTCGGCGCTCATGGTGCCCCCTACGCCGCAGCCTTGCGGGCCGCTTCCAGCTTCACCACCAGCGCGCGGATTTCCTCATCGGATTTGCCGGCGATGCGGGCGGCGTTGAGCGTCGTTACCTCGCCCAAGGGCCAGCCCACGGCACGCAAGCCGATGGCCACGGGGCGTGTGAACAAACCCTGCTGAATGTCCAGGTAATGGGCGCTGCGGGAGCGACCGCGTTCGCGGAGCACGGCGGGGAGTCGAAGGATGGTGGTAGCCATGTTTGCGCCTCCTAGGGCGTTGTTGAACATGGCCCACATTCCGGGCGAGATAGGGGGCTATCCCGAAAGCTGTCCCGCACGACACCGCGGGAAGCCGCGCTACGTCTTAGGCTTGGATTTCTTCGGGCTAGCCCTGCCTGCAGTGGGCAGCATCGCCGTCCACTTGTTGGCGGGTTCCGGTTTCTCGTAGATGAGCTGCTTCAGGCGTGAAGCCGTAAAGCCTTCCTCTTCGGCCACTACCTTCAAGAAGGCTCGGGTGCCCTTGGCCCGTTCCTGGGCTACGCGAACCTTGAGCCGTTCACGCCGTTGCTCGGCGGACTCCGTTTCGCCTCCGCCGGCGACCGGGTTGTCCACGCAACGCAGCAGCGCCCGCCGATCCACGGACAAGCCCTTTTCACCTAGGTCCAGCACATCAGCCAGCGCCACGGCGTGCCCGGCAAGGCCAAGCTGCATGTCACGGTCGATACCCAGCACCACATGGGCGGAATGCTTCGCCCCCTTGAGCAGGCCGACTTCCCAGCGCGAGGTAGCCAGGTCATCCGTACCCCGCCGGACGCCCAGCAGTGCCGCGAGCCCATCGGCCAAGCGCTCCGGCGAGCAGGCCCATTGCTCCAGCAGGTCGACGGGAACCGTGACACGCCCCACGTCATCGCGCTTGTCGCAGAACACAAAGGCCCGCGCTGCCCCGCTTTGGGAAATGGCCACCTCCACCGGCATGGTGCAATCCTCCTCGCAGCCGGGGCAGGTGACGGTATTTGCCGGCGTTCCCTTGAACAGCAAACCAGCCGCCTTGAGTTGACCCAAGGCCGTCGCCGGCCAATCCGCCAGTTCCCGCCCGGAAATCCGGGCCGACGCACCACCCGCCGCTGCAACGCGGTGCAGCAGTTCCAACAGCGCGTCTTCCGATTTCATGCGGGGATAGCGGACTCAGCGGCAATTTCAGCCGGCTCCGCCGCCTCGACCTCGGGCGGCCTGGGTTCAATGCCCGAGGCTTCCAGCATGGCCCGCAGCTTCAGGCCCACCTCGTCATATTTCAATGAACAGGAATTCGGATGACTGATCTGGAAGGTCACGTTCCTGGCCGGCGCCGTCGGCGACACCTTCACCGTGGCAGTGACGCCCACCTGGGTGACCAGATAGGCGGACGCCGGCAGAACGGGCGCCAGCTTCTCCAGCAGATCATGAATCGCATGCAGGTTGTGCCTGGCGTCCGCCTCCAGCGTCAGCTTGTCGCCCTTGCGTCCGCTCAACGCCAGCCGCAGCTTGTTCACCGCCACCCGCTCGATGCCGCTTGCCATATCCCAAGTGAACCTGAAATCCTTGCGCCGCAGGGGCCAAAGGTCATAGACCCGGTTGTCGGTCGGGTCGGCAGGCAGTTCCTCGCATTTCAGGATGTGCTCGGCGAAGATGGCCTGGAGCGGTTCCACCGCCCGCCTGTCGCCGGTCAGATGCAGATCGAGCCGGCCATCCGCGCCATCCCATACGAACACGATCTCGAACGGCGGATGCCGGGATTGCAGGGCCAGTTCATCCCCGGCCCATTCCGGAGCATTCTGCGCGTAGTCCTCGGGAAAAGCGAAGAAATACTCCAGCTCCCCGCGCCGGTAGCATTCCACCTTGCAATGCTTGCCGCGCCCCTCGGTCAACTGGTAGTAACGGCCAACGGCTGCCGACAAAGCCTCGACGCTTGCCTCATCCACGGCGGCCTTCTTCTTCGGCAGGTTCTTGCGCTTGCGCCAATGGCTGAGCGTATCGGCGTGATAAAGCCTCGTCGCGCCCCGCCACATTTCCGGGTGATCGAGAAACACCGTCATCGCCCGCTCATGATGGCCCGGCAGTTCCATCAGTTTGGCCACGAAGGCCTCATGCGCGCCGTCCTCGGACAGGTGGAACTCCGCCTCGTCAATGACCGCCTGCACCCCCTTGGGATTGCTCATGTCCCCTATCTCGCGCAATTCCACCTCCATCTTCGCGCGTTCTGCCTCCGGTACGGTCAGCCAAGCCTCGAACAGCGGCTCGATCTTGGTTTCCTTCAGCGCCGTGAAATCGAAGTCCGGCAACACCCCGCGGCTGGCGAAATAACGGGCGAGCAGCGCATTCGGCGTGTTGCGGAAAAAGTCTCTGGTGGAGTAGTGCTTGGCCATGTTTTCTTGTCTCCCTGAGTGACGGCGCTTTGCATTTGGATTATGCCGGACGTTCCAGTA
>JBEQCD010000011.1:0-43710 GCA_041639515.1 Hydrogenophilales bacterium
GTGGCCCTTGCCATGGATGATGCGCACGCAGCGACGGTCTTCGGCCATGCAGCGGTTGAGAAAATCGGCCAGGGCCACGCGTGCCTCGTCGCCGGTGAGTCCATGCAGGTCGAGTTCGGCCCGGATGACCCAGCCGCCACGCCGCAGCTTGCGCATGGCGGCGGTGGGCACGCCGGGGCGGACGAAATGGAGTTCCTCGCCGGTGGCGACGGCTGCATCCCAATCCCAGGGGTCGGCCAGTGCGTCGACGAGTACCTGGCGTTCGTCGGCCAGGCGCTGACGGGCGTGGGGTGAGGGACGAGGATGGCCGGGGTCTGCCTGGTCCGACGGCGGCAGGGGCACCACGTCGGCGACGGCGCGGCGGAACAGCAGTGCGCCGTCAGGCTGGGGCTCGCGGGGACGCGGAACGACAGGCGGTGCGGTAGCACGCGGTGCATCGCGCAGGGCGCGGCGCACGCGCGCCAGCGCCTCGAAAGAGGCGGGGGCGAGCGCACTGCCACGGGCGCGTTTCATCGCGGGCTAGGGCATGCGGCGTGTCAGGCCTTGCCCAGCGCGTCGAGGTAGCGCTCGGCGTCGAGCGCGGCCATGCAACCGGTGCCGGCGCTGGTAACGGCCTGGCGGTAGATGTGGTCCTGCACGTCGCCGGCGGCAAACACGCCTTCGATGTTGGTGGCGGTGGCGTTGCCCTTGTTGCCGCCCTTGGTGACGATGTAGCCGCCCTCGAGCGTGAGCTGGCCTTCGAAGATGGCGGTGTTGGGCTTGTGGCCAATGGCGATGAAGATACCAGTGAGCGCGATGTCCTTGGTCGCGCCGTCCTTGGTGCTCTTGATGCGCATGCCGGTGACGCCGGTCTTGTCGCCCAGCACTTCGTCCAGGGTGTGGTCGAGTTCGAGGCTGATCTTGCCTTCCTTGACCTTCTCCATCAGATGGTTGACCAGGATCTTCTCGGACTTGAAGGTGTCGCGGCGGTGCACGACGGTGACGTGCCTGGCGATGTTGGCCAGATACAGCGCTTCCTCGACCGCGGTATTGCCGCCGCCGATCACGGCGACGTCCTGGTTCTTGTAGAAGAAGCCGTCGCAGGTGGCGCAGCCCGACACGCCCTTGCCCATGAAGGCCGCCTCGCTTTCCAGGCCCAGATACATGGCCGATGCGCCGGTGGCAATGATGAGCGCGTCGCAGGTGTAGGTGCCGGCGTCGCCGATCAGGGTGAAGGGCTTCTCGGTCAGCTTGGCAGTGTGGATCTGGTCAAAGATGACTTCGGTGTTGAAGCGCTTGGCGTGGCGCTCGAATCGATCCATCAGTTCGGGGCCCTGCACGCCGTCGACGTCGGCGGGCCAGTTGTCGACTTCAGTCGTGGTCATGAGCTGGCCGCCCTGCTGCATGCCGGTGATGACCACGGGCGACAGGTTGGCACGGGCAGCGTACACGGCTGCGGAGTAGCCGGCGGGACCGGAACCAAGGATGACAAGTTTGTGGTGTTGGGTGCTCATGATGTTTTTGCCGGCAAGTGGTAAAAGAAGGATTCTAACCAAACTCGGTGGCGTCAATTCCACGCTGCGAGTCGGGTGGCCTCCTCTATAATCGGGGTCGTTCCGGCTGTTTCAAGTTCTTTTCAGGATTCCATGGCGCGTTCCGCCCCCCGATCGTCTACCCCGCTTTCCCCCCGCATGCTGCGTCTGCTGCGGGAGGCACGCGCCATCCTGGTGGGATTTGTCGCGCTCCTGCTGGCCGTGATCCTGGCCACGCACGATCTGGCCGACCCGGGCTTTACCACAACCGGTCAGGGCGAGGCGCTGCACAATCTGGGCGGGCAGGCCGGGGCCTGGGTATCCGATCTGCTGCTCATGCTGTTCGGCCTGTCGGCCTGGTGGTGGGTGGCCCTGGCTCTGGGTTATGTGATCCATACTTTCCGCAATCTCGACGAAACGCCGCTGGCGGGCGGTCGCCAGCGCGCGCTGAGACTGGGAGGGTTTGCCCTGCTCCTGCTGTCCAGCACCGGCGTGGAATGGCTGCGTGGCTGGCACTGGGCGAGCGGCTTGCCCGACGTGGCGGGCGGGGTGCTGGGCGCAGCCGTGGGCGCAGGCATGGGGGCCTTGCTGGGATTTACCGGCGGGTCGCTGCTGCTGATTCTGCTGATGGCAGTGGGGTTCAGCCTGTTCACGGGCGTGTCCTGGTTGGAAATGGCCGAGCGCACGGGCAGCTGGCTCGAACGTGTCTGGTGGCAAGCCATCCAGACCTGGCATGCCTATCGTGATCGCAAGGCCGGCGAAGTTGCACTGCAGAAACGCGAAGCCAAGGTCTCGGTGGTGAAGCAGAAAATCGTCGACGCGCCGCCCATTCGCATTGAACCGGTGGTGAAGGAAGTGCCGCAATCCGAGCGTGCCGTCGCCGAGAAACAGGCACCGCTGTTCTCCAATCTGCCCGATTCACCGCTGCCGCCGCTGCACCTGCTCGACCCCGCCGACGAAGCTGTCGAGACCGCGAGTGCCGAATCGCTGGAATTCACTTCGCTGATGATCGAGCGCAAGCTCGCCGAGTTCGGCGTCGAAGTAAAGGTCGTGTCGGCTTCGCCCGGCCCGGTCATCACACGCTACGAGATCGAGCCCGCCACGGGCGTGAAGGGCAGCCAGATCGTCAACCTGGCCAAGGATCTCGCGCGCACGCTTTCGGTGATCAGCATCCGCGTGGTCGAGGCGATTCCGGGCAAGCACACCATGGGGCTGGAGATTCCCAATCCCAAGCGGCAGATGGTGCGTCTCTCCGAGATTCTCGGCTCAAAGGCCTATCACGACAGTGCCAGCCCGCTGACGGTCACGCTGGGCAAGGACATCGCCGGCAACCCGGTGGTCGCGGACCTGGGAAAAATGCCGCACCTGCTGGTGGCGGGTACCACTGGTTCGGGCAAGTCGGTGGGCGTCAACGCCATGATCCTGTCTCTGGTCTACAAGGCCGACCCGGCCACCGTGCGCATGATCATGGTCGACCCCAAGATGCTGGAACTGTCCATCTACGAGGGCATTCCGCACCTGCTCGCGCCGGTGGTCACCGACATGAAACAGGCCGCCAGTGCGCTCAACTGGTGCGTGGCCGAGATGGAACGCCGCTACAAGCTGATGTCTGCTGTAGGCGTGCGCAACCTGGCCGGATACAACCAGAAGGTGCGCGATGCCAGGAAGTCCGGCACGCCGCTCACGCATCCATTCAGCCTGACCCCGGACAATCCCGAGCCGCTGGATACCCTGCCGACCATCGTGGTGGTGATCGATGAGCTCGCCGACTTGATGATGGTGGTCGGCAAGAAAGTCGAGGAGCTCATCGCGCGGCTGGCGCAGAAGGCGCGTGCCGCCGGCATTCATCTCATCCTCGCCACGCAGCGGCCTTCGGTGGATGTGATCACCGGCCTCATCAAGGCGAACATTCCCACGCGTATTGCCTTCCAGGTTTCCAGCAAGATCGACTCGCGCACGATTCTCGACCAGATGGGGGCCGAGGCGCTGCTGGGCCAGGGTGACATGCTCTATCTCCCGCCCGGTTCGGGACTGCCCAACCGGGTGCACGGAGCGTTCGTGTCCGACGCCGAGGTACATCGAGTGGTCGATTACCTGAAGGCGCTGGGCGAGCCGGACTACATCGAGGGCGTGCTCGAATCCCCCGAGGAGGGCGGCGAGGGCGGCGGCGAATACGGCGAGGCCGCGGAAGCCGATCCGCTCTACGACCAGGCCGTGGCCTACGTGCTGAAGTCACGCCGCGCCTCGATCTCGTCGGTGCAGCGTCAGCTGCGCATCGGGTATAACCGTGCCGCACGCATGATCGAGGACATGGAACGCGCCGGTCTGGTATCGGCCATGCAATCGAATGGCAACCGGGACGTGCTGGCCCCGGGAGGAGAATGATGAAGTCGTTTGCCCTGATCCCCGCCGCCGGGTCCGGTAGCCGCATGGGCGGTGCCGTTGAAAAGCAGTATCTCGATCTCAACGCCGTGCCCATGATCGCCCACGCCATGATGGTGCTGGCTCGCCAGCCGCGCATCGAGCGCATTTTTGTGGTGCTGTCGCCCACCGACAGGCGCTGGAACAACTACGCCTGGCAGGGCTGGGAAGAGCGCATCGAAGTGCTGCGCTGTGGCGGCAAAACCCGCGCCGAAACCGTGCTCAATGGCCTCGACGCTATCGCACGAGTTTGTGCGCCGGACGACTGGGTGCTGGTCCATGACGCCGCGCGGCCCTGCTTGCCGGACGAGATGCTGGCAAAGCTGCTCGACGAAGTCAGCGGCGACCCAGTGGGGGGCCTGCTCGCCATGCCGGTGGCCGACACCCTCAAGCGCGCAGCACCGGAATCCCCTGCCGGCAGCCGTGCCGAGGCCACGGTGCCGCGCGCCGGCCTGTGGCAGGCGCAGACGCCGCAGATGTTCCGCCACGGCACATTGAGCCAGGCACTGCGCTGTGCCGGCAGCGACATCACTGACGAAGCCTCGGCCATCGAGCAACTGGGGCTGCAACCCAGACTCATCGAATCCGACAGCCGTAACCTCAAGGTCACCTATCCCCAGGACCTGGAACTGGCCGGCATGATCCTGAAGAAAATGCACGAGTGAGCTGCCATGAGTGATTTCCGCATTGGCCACGGCTTCGACGTGCACGCACTGGTCGCGGACCGCAAGTGCATCATCGGCGGCGTCGACATTCCCTACGAGCGCGGGCTCGCCGGCCACTCCGATGCCGACGTGCTGCTGCACGCCCTCTGTGATGCGCTGTTGGGTGCGGCCGGGCTGGGTGACATCGGCCGCCACTTTCCTGATACCAGCGCCGAATTCAAGGATATCGACAGCCGCATCCTGCTGCGGCGCGTTGCCGGGCAGTTGAAGCAGCGCGGCTGGGTCGCGGCCAATGTCGACGCCACGATCATCGCGCAGGCCCCGAAAATGGCACCTCACATCGTGCGCATGTCCACACACATCGCAGACGACCTCGGCATCCCTGTCGACCGCGTCAATGTCAAGGCCACCACCACCGAGCAGCTCGGTTTCACCGGGCGCGGCGAAGGCATCGCCGCCGAGGCAGTGTGCCTGATCGTGCGTGACTGACACGCCCGACCCGGCGCAGCCGGCAAGCCAACGCCTCTTCTTTGCACTGTGGCCGGACGATGCCACCCGCGAGGCCCTCGACCGCACCGGCAAGTGGCTGCACTCGCGCTGGGGCGGCCGCCGCATGCGTGCCGACACCCTGCACCTGACGCTGGCCTTCCTCGGCAATACGCCGCTGGAGGCGCGCGATCGCCTGTGGCCGCACGTCGATGCCCTGCGTGCCGGCGCTTTCGATTTGCTGCTCGATCAGACCGGTTACTGGCCGCATAACCGCATCGGCTGGCTGGGTTGCCGCGAGATATCTGCACCACTGGCCGGTCTGGCTGCACGTTTGCGCCACGATCTCCGCGAGGCACGCGTGCTGTTCGATGCCAAACCTTTTGTTCCGCATGTCACCCTGCTGCGCCAAGCCGAGGGTGGGCCCGTGTCCTCTTGTAGCCCGGTGCATTGGCGTGTGCGCGATTTTGTCCTGGTGGCTTCGACCCGGGGCGTAAGCGGAACGCGCTACCGGATTCTCCGGCGCTGGCCGCTGAGCTGAATTACACGAAAAAAGCCGCTGTTCGCTCGACAGCTGCGCGCGCTTTCGGTTATGATGCGCCCCGCATTAGGCGCGTAGCTCAGCTGGTTAGAGCACCACCTTGACATGGTGGGGGTCGTTGGTTCGAGTCCAATCGCGCCTACCAATTACATCGGGTCGGCAGTGCCGGCTCTAGTGGGGCAGAGCCCTCTGGAGGTTGCGAAATGTCACCGCGAACTTGCAAGGAACTCACTGGATAAATACCGGCGCTTTGCTGTTTGCAGGCATCTCTGCATCTTTCTGTAGTACACGAAAAGCGCGGCCGGTCCGCGCTTTTCTCATTTCCGGAGTCTGAAACATGGTCAACGTCACGCTACCCGACGGGTCGGTCCGCCAGTTCGAGTCGGCGGTCACGGTTTTCGATGTTGCCGCCAGCATTGGGGCGGGCCTCGCCAAGGCTGCACTGGCCGGCAAGGTTGACGGGCGTCTGGTCGACACCCGCTACCGCATCGAGTCCGACGCGGCGCTCGCCATCATTACCGCCCGGGATGCCGAAGCGCTTGATCTCATTCGCCACGACGCCGCGCACGTGATGGCGCAAGCGGTGCAGGAACTCTATCCGGGCACGCAGGTGACGATCGGCCCGGCGATCGAGGATGGCTTCTACTACGACTTTGCGCGCGATACCCCTTTCACGCCCGAAGACCTGGTCGCCATCGAAAAACGCATGGACGAGATTGTCAAGCGTGACCTGCCGATCACGCGCGAAGTGTGGGAACGCGAAGCCGCCAAGCAGGCCTTCGCCGACCTGGGCGAGTCGTACAAGGTGCAGATCATCGAGGACATCATCAAGCCCGGCGAGGAGCTGTCCATTTATCGTCAGGGCGACTGGTTCGACGTGTGTCGCGGCCCGCACCTGCCATCCACCGGCAAGCTGCCCAAAGCCTACAAATTGATGAAGCTCGCCGGCGCGTACTGGCGCGGCGACTCGAAAAACCCCATGCTGCAACGCATCTACGGCACGGCGTGGGCGAAAAAAGAAGACCTCGACGCGCACCTGCACCGGCTCGAAGAGGCCGAGAAACGCGACCACCGCAAACTCGCCAAGCAGCTTGATCTCCTGCACATGCAGGAAGAAGCGCCGGGCATGGTGTTCTGGCATCCCAAGGGCTGGATCGTGTGGCAGCAGATCGAGCAGTACATGCGCGCCAAGTTCGTCGAGTACGGTTATCAGGAAGTGCGCACGCCGGCGGTGATGGATCGCACGCTGTGGGAAAAATCCGGCCACTGGGACAACTACCGCGACAACATGTTCACCACCGCGTCGGAAAACCGCGACTACGCGGTGAAGCCGATGAACTGCCCGGGCCACGTGCAGATTTTCAATTCCGGCCTGCATTCCTACCGCGAGTTGCCGCTGCGGCTCGCGGAATTCGGTTCGTGCCACCGCAACGAACCTTCGGGGGCGCTGCACGGCATCATGCGCGTGCGCGGCTTCACGCAGGACGACGCGCACATCTTTTGCATGGAAGAACAGGTCGAGCAGGAAGTCGCCGACTTCATCGTCATGCTGCAAAAGTGCTACGCCGACTTCGGTTTCCATGACGTGCTGGTCAAGCTCTCGACCCGCCCGGAAAAGCGCGTCGGCTCGGACGAATCGTGGGACAAGGCCGAAGCTGCGCTGGCCGCTGCGCTGGAAAAGAACGGCCTCGCGTTCGATTTGCAGCCCGGCGAAGGTGCGTTCTACGGCCCCAAGATCGAATTCACGCTGAAAGACACGCTGGGCCGCCTGTGGCAGTGTGGCACCATCCAACTCGATTTCAACCTGCCGGTGCGGCTGGGCGCGGAATTCGTGGCGGAAGACAACAGTCGCAAGATTCCGGTGATGCTGCACCGCGCCATCCTCGGCTCGATGGAGCGCTTCATCGGCATCCTCATCGAGCACCACGCAGGCAACTTCCCGGCCTGGTTGGCCCCGGTGCAGGTGATGGTGCTGAACATCAGCGACAAACAGGCCGATTACGCGAACGAAGTGGTCGCCAGATTGCGTGCGGCTGGCGTTCGTGCAGCGTCAGACTTGAGCAATAACAAAATAACCTATAAAATCCGGGAACATAGCTTGCAAAAGCTGCCTTATTTGCTGGTTGTCGGCGACAAGGAAATGGAAACCCAGGCGGTTTCTGTCCGTGCCCGGGGCAATCAGGATCTGGGACAGCTGGGTTTGGAAGACTTCATCGCGCGTCTGAAGAACGACATTCAGACGCGCCAATAAGGGCGGTCAAACAAGGCGTTGGGGCAATGTCCCGCGCCTTGATTTATTTTGGCCAGGTTTGCCCGGACCTCAGGTACCGGGTTTTGTTTATGGAGAACGGCTCATCGCGACTGAAAAGAAACAGACACGCATCAACGGTGAAATTACTGCGCCCGAGGTGCGATTGGTCGGTGTGGAAGGCGAACAGCTGGGCATCGTGAAACTCTACGACGCTTTGCGGCAAGCAGAGGATGCAGACCTGGACCTGGTGGAAATTGCGCCGACAGCGCAGCCCCCCGTGGTCAAGATCATGGACTATGGCAAGTTCAAGTACCAGGAAAGCAAGAAGCAGCACGAAGCCAAGCTCAAGCAGAAGCAGGTTCAGATCAAGGAAATCAAGTTTCGTCCGGGTACCGACGAAGGTGACTACCAGATCAAGCTGCGCAACCTGATCAAGTTTCTTGAAGAAGGTGACAAGACCAAGATCACGCTGCGTTTCCGGGGCCGCGAAATGGCCCACCAGGAAATCGGCATGGCCCAGCTGAAACGGGTCGAGGCGGATCTGGTCGAGCACGCGGTGGTCGAGCAGTTCCCCAAGATGGAAGGCCGTCAGCTCGTGATGATGCTGGCGCCCAAGAAAAAGGCCGTAGCCAAGGCCTGAACGGGCCTTGGCCTGATCGATTTCAGGGATGGCGTTTCCCTGCTCGGCAACGAGCGAAAAACGCCGGATAAGTGGGGTCGGGTAGTTGAAGCATGCCGCGCCGCGGGATCACCTGGCCACATGACATAAAGGAAAGCATCATGCCTAAGATGAAAAGCAAGAGCGGCGCCGCCAAGCGGTTCCGCGCACTGGGCGGTGGCGGCTTCAAGCGCTCGCACGCCTTCATGCGTCACATCCTCACCAAGAAGAGCACCAAGCGCAAGCGCCAGCTCCGTGGGATGGAAACCGTCAACGCCAGCAACCACAAAGCGGTTGCCCGGATGTTGCCCTACGCATAAAGGAGAAAGAGCATGCCACGCGTCAAACGGGGTGTAACCGCCCGCGCCAGCCACAAGAAAATCCTCGATGCCGCCAAAGGCTATCGCGGTCGCCGCAAGAACGTATTCCGCGTCGCCAACGAAGCGGTGATGAAGGCAGGCCAGTATGCCTACCGCGATCGCCGCCAGCGCAAGCGCCAGTTCCGTGCCCTGTGGATTGCCCGTATCAACGCGGCAGCCCGCCAGCACGGCCTGACCTACAGCGTCTTCATGAACGGCCTGTCCCGCGCCGAGATCGGTGTCGACCGCAAGGTGCTGTCCGACATCGCCATCTTCGACAAGGACGCCTTTGCCAAGATCGTCGATCAGGTCAAGGCAAAACTGGCAGCCTGATGGCTGCGAGGGCCAAACTCGCTGCTTGAGCAACACGAAGCAACAAGAAAAGGCCGCAAGGCCTTTTTTTGTTTGTGAGCGATCCAGGGAACACTCTCACCATGCGCACCCCCAACGAAATCGTCGCCGATGCCCTTGCTGCGATCCACGCCGCGTCTGATCTGCCCGCACTGGAGCAGGTCAAGGCCGGTTACCTGGGCAAGAGTGGCCAGCTTACCGAACTGCTGAAATCCCTGGGCGGCATGCCCGCCGACGAGCGCAAGACCGCCGGCGCGCGCATCAACGAAGCCAAGCAGGCTGTCGAAGCCGCGCTCAAGGACCAGCGTGATGCCCTGCAGCAGGCCGAGCTCGACCGTCAGCTCGCCGCCGAAACCCTCGACGTCACCCTGCCAGGGCGCGGTCTGTCGCGCGGCTGCCTGCACCCGGTGTCGAAGACGCTTTCGCGCATCCAGGCGCTGTTCCATTCCATCGGCTTCGAGGTTGCCACCGGCCCCGAGATCGAGACCGATTTCTACAACTTCACAGCGCTCAACATCCCCGAGGATCACCCGGCGCGGGCGATGCACGACACCTTCTACCTGCAGACTGGCGAACTGCTGCGCACCCACACCTCGCCGGTGCAGGTGCGCTTCATGCAGAAACACCAGCCGCCGCTCCGCATCATCGCGCCCGGCCGCGTCTACCGCTGCGACTCCGACGTGACCCACACCCCCATGTTCCACCAGGTCGAAGGCCTGTGGGTCGACGAGTCGGTGTCCTTTGCGGATCTGAAAGGCGTGCTCGCCGACTTCATGCGCAACTTCTTCGAGCGCGACGACCTGCCGGTGCGCTTCCGGCCCTCGTTCTTCCCCTTTACCGAACCCTCGGCCGAAATGGATATCGGCTGCGTGATGTGCGGCGGGGAGGGCTGCCGCGTCTGCTCCCACACCGGCTGGCTCGAAGTGCTGGGTTGCGGCATGGTTCATCCCAACGTGTTCAAGCACGTCAACATCGACACCGAACGCTACATCGGCTTTGCCTTCGGCCTGGGGGTGGAACGGCTCGCCATGCTGCGCTACGGCGTGGATGACCTGCGGCTGTTCTTCGAGAATGATCTCCGCTTCCTGAAGCAATTCAATTAAAGGGCGCATCCATCATGCAATTTTCCGAAGCCTGGCTGCGCACGCTGGTCAATCCCCCGCTCGATACCGCTGCGCTGGCGCATGCCCTCACGATGGCAGGGCTGGAGGTCGAGGCGCTGGAGCCTGCGGCACCGGCATTCAGCCAAGTCGTCGTGGCCGAAATCCTGTCGGCTGAGAAACACCCTGACGCCGATCGGTTGCGCGTGTGCCAGGTCGACGTCGGTGAATCCAGCCCAGTCACCATCGTCTGCGGCGCGCCCAATGCGGCGGCGGGCCTCAAGGTGCCGTGCGCACGCCCCGGCGCCAAACTGCCGGGCATCGAAATCAAGGTGGCCAAGGTGCGGGGGGTCGAATCCTTCGGCATGCTGTGCTCGACCAAGGAGCTGGGTTTGCCCGGTGACGCGGCAGGCTTGATGGTGCTGCCCGAAGACGCCCCGGTGGGGGAGGATTTCCGGGCCTGGCTCAATCTGAATGACACACTGGTCACACTCAAGCTCACGCCCAACCGCGCAGACTGCCTGTCGATAGCAGGGCTTGCTCGCGAAGTGGGCGCAGTGACGGGGGCGGAACTCAGGCTGCCGCAGATCGAGGCGGTCACCCCCACCATTCAGGATGCTGTCCGGGTGCAGGTCGACGCCGCCGCGGTCTGCCCGCGTTACCTCGCCCGAACCGTGCGTGGCATCGACGCCCAGGCGCCCACCCCACGCTGGATGGCCGAGCGCCTCGAACGCAGCGGCATCCGTCCGCTGCTGGCACCGGTCGACATCACCAACTACGTGCTGCTCGAACTCGGCCAGCCGATGCATGCCTTCGCGCTTTCACGCGTACAGGGCGGCATTCAGGTACGCATGGCCAAGGCGGGTGAAAAGCTCGAACTGCTCAACGGCCAGACCGCCGAACTCGCGCCCGACATGCTGGTGATCGCTGACGCCAATGGTCCGCTGGCGCTCGCCGGCATCATGGGCGGGCAACCCAGCAGCGTGGAGAAATTCACCGTCGACGTGTTGCTTGAGGCCGCCTTTTTCGCCCCAGCCGCCATTGCCGGCCGCGCCCGCCGGCTCGGCCTGTCGACCGATTCCTCGCATCGCTTCGAGCGTGGCGTCGACTTCGCTGCGGTCCACCGGGCCATGGAGCGTGCCACCCGTCTGCTCATCGATATTTGTGGTGGCCAGCCTGGCCCCATCGTCGAAGCCGTGGCGGACCTGCCCCGGCGCGATCCCATTGTGTTGCGCCTGCCGCGTCTTGCGCGCGTTGCCGGCGTGGTACTCGACGCCGAGGCGGTCACAAACGGCCTGCGAGCCCTGGGCGCAGCAGTCGAGCGCCGAGACGACACTCTGGTGGTGACCCCGCCCAGCTTCCGTTTCGACCTTGCCATCGAGGAAGATCTGATCGAGGAAGCCGTGCGCCTGCACGGCTACGACGCGATTCCGGCCCAGCCGCCCGCCGCGCCCTCGCGCATGCTGCCGCAGGACGAGACCCGGGTGCACGACGATGCATTGCGGGCCAGCATGGTGGGTCTGGATTACCAGGAGGTCATCACCTACAGCTTCATTGATCCCGCTTGGGAAACTGCGCTCGACCCGGCCGCGTCGCCCCTGCCGCTGGCCAATCCGCTGGCCAGCCAGCTATCGGCCATGCGTACCACCCTCTGGGGAGGGCTGCTCGATACCTTGCGCCACAACCTCAATCGTCAGCAGGATCGGGTCCGCATCTTTGAATTGGGCCGTGCCTATGCCTCGCTCGACGCCCAGCCCATGAAACTGGCGGGCGTGGCCTATGGCAGTGTGCTGCCCGAGCAATGGGGCGCGCCGGCCCGTCGTGTCGATTTCTACGATCTCAAAGGGGACCTGGAACGGCTGTTCGGCCAGACGCTGGCAGTCCGCGCGGCGACGCATCCTGCCCTGCATCCCGGCCAGTGCGCAGACATTCTGATCGATGACCGGGTGGTGGGCCGCCTGGGTGCCCTGCATCCGCGCCTGGTCCAGTCCTTCGAGTTGCCCGCCGCGCCCATGCTGTTCGAGCTCGATGCCCAGGCACTGGTCTGGCGCAGCCTGCCCCGTCATGCAGGCCTTTCGCGCTTTCCCCAAGTGCGCCGGGATCTGGCGTTCGTGCTGGATGTCCAGCGTCCGGCTGGCGAACTCCTTGCCGCACTGCGCGGGGCTGCCGCCCCCGCGATACGCGAGATATCGGTGTTCGATGAATATCGGGGCAAGGGGGTGGCGGAAAACCAAAAAAGCCTTGCAATCCGGGTAGTTATGCAAGATACTCAACGCACATTGACGGATCAGGAAGTGGAAGACGCGGTACACAAACTGGTCGAGGCAGCCAAGCGTCACTGTCATGCCAGCCTGCGTGCCTGAGCTGTTGCGGCACACTGAACGCGAACTTTCATCACCCTTCACATCACCCGACCATGACCACCCTGACCAAAGCTGATCTGGCCGAAATGCTGTTTGAAAAAGTGGGCTTGAACAAGCGCGAAGCGAAAGATGTCGTCGAGTCCTTCTTCGATGAAATCCGCCTTGCGCTGGAAAAAGGCGATATCGTCAAACTCTCCGGTTTTGGCAACTTCCAGTGCCGCGAGAAGCCCCAACGTCCTGGCCGCAATCCCAAAACCGGCGAAGAAATGCCCATTTCCGCCCGGCGCGTGGTCACCTTCCACGCCAGCCAGAAACTCAAATCCCAGGTCGAAGGCGCCCAGCTTGGAACGCCCAGCGCGGAGTGAATTGCCGCCGATCCCGGCCAAACGCTATTTCACCATTGGTGAAGTCTCGGAGCTGTGTGCCGTCAAGGCGCACGTGCTGCGCTACTGGGAACAGGAATTTGCCCAGCTCAAACCCGTCAAGCGACGCGGCAACAGGCGCTACTACCAGCACCACGAAGTCCTGCTGATACGGCGTATCCGCGAGTTGTTGTACGAAGAAGGCTTCACCATTAGCGGTGCCCGGCAACGCCTGGAACTCGATGCTGAAACCCCGGCCGAGGCCGCAGGCCGCGAGGAACCCGGCGAGTCGACAGCAGGATTCAACATCGGCAAACTGCGCGAGGAAATTGCCGCTGTACTCAAAATATTGGGCTGACATGCTTCCGTCCCGGGGCTCACCTCTGCTAGAATCACGGGCTTCGTCGGGGCGTAGCGCAGCCTGGTAGCGCACCTGCATGGGGTGCAGGGGGTCGGAAGTTCGAATCTTCTCGCCCCGACCACACATAACCGGAATCAGGGTCGGATCGCTCCGACCCTTTTTTCATTCTGGTCGTCGAATCCTGCCAGGCAGATTGCATCTGTCATGCACATGCCGCGGACGAGACGTTAAAATGTTTTACCCCGCTTGATAACATGACGATGGAGAGAAACATGGAACACACCTTGCCCGCCTTGCCCTTTGCCATGGATGCGCTTGCACCGCACATGTCCAAGGAAACCTTCGAATACCACTATGCCAAGCACCATCAGGCCTACGTGACCAATCTGAACAACCTCATCAAGGGCACCGATTTCGAATCGAAATCGCTTGAAGACATCGTCAAAAGCGCGCCCGCTGGCGGTGTCTACAATAACGCCGCCCAGGTGTGGAACCACAGCTTCTTCTGGAACTGTCTCACCCCGAATGGCGGCGGTGCGCCGACTGGTGCGCTGGCAGATGCCATCAATGCCAAGTGGGGCAGCTTCGATGCCTTCAAGACGGCTTTCCAGACCAGCGCAGTCGGCAACTTCGGCTCCGGCTGGACCTGGCTCGTGAAAAAGGCCGATGGTTCGGTCGACATCGTCAACATGGGGGCCGCCGGTACCCCGCTGACCACCGGCGACAAGGCCCTGCTGTGCGTCGATGTGTGGGAGCACGCGTATTACATCGACTTCCGCAACATGCGTCCCAAGTTCGTCGAGACCTTCCTGAACAACCTGGCTAACTGGAAGTTCGCCGAAGCCAACTTTGCATGAGTTGTGCGCAAGGGCACCTGGTAGCCCTTGCCCGCTTGAAAGAAGCCGCGAAAGCGGCTTTTTTCATGTGGACGTGTCCGGAACGAAGGATCCCACGGGACAGCATTCGTTCGTCGGAATGGGAGCGTAGCCAGCCTGAATGTGAAGCCATACAATGCGTGACATGAAAATTTTGCCGATTCTGATGCTATGCATTCCCTTGATGGCCCAGGCCGAATGGGGTGACTTCGATTACGAATTCGAACAGGACAAACCCTGGGTCGAGATTGCTGCGCAGTTGCCTGCCTATCCCAAGCCAGAAAATCTCCTGCCGTTCAGTGTGTCTTCCGCAACCAGCAACCGTTTTTTTGTCGACGCGGCTTCGATCAGTGTCGGCGAGGACAAGGTGGTGCGCTACACCGTCGTGATCGATGCGGCCGGTGGGGCCAGAAACGTGTCGTTTGAAGGCTTGCGCTGCGAATCCGGAGAACGCCGCCTGTATGCCTATGGCCATTCTGACGGCACCTGGTCGCGCGCGCGCGCGCGCAATGCAGGCTGGGAAACAATCAAGTTTCGTTCGCTCCTGTCATACCAGAAAGCCCTGTTTGAAGATCACTTCTGCCCGGATGGCATCCGGGTCAAGGATGGTGCCGAGGCTGTTCGTAACCTGAAGCGGGCAATCAGATGAGTCATTCGGTTGTCAGACAGGCCCGGCGGATTGTCGTCAAGGTCGGGTCGAGCCTCGTGACGGCAGAAGGCAGGGGGCTCGATCATCTGGCCCTTGCACGGTGGGCAGAGCAGATTGCGGCATTGACTGCGCAGGGCAAAGAGGTCGTACTGGTTTCGTCGGGTGCCATTGCTGAGGGCATCGCACGCCTGGGCTGGAAGAAGCGACCCAAGGCTGTCAATGAACTCCAGGCAGCTGCAGCAATAGGACAGACAGGTGTGGTGCAGGCCTACGAGTCGATTTTTCGCACACACGGTCTGCATGCCGCACAGGTGCTGCTGACACACGAAGATCTGGCCGACCGTACGCGCTACCTGAACGCACGGTCCACCTTGCGTACCCTGCTCGAACTGCGCGCGGTGCCCATCATCAATGAAAATGACACTGTTGCCACGGACGAGATTCGTCTGGGTGACAACGACACCCTGGGCGCGCTGGTCACGAATCTGATCGAGGCGGATTGCCTGATCATCCTGACTGATCAGCCGGGGCTCTATACGGCTGATCCGCGCAAGGATCCGGCGGCAATGCTGGTCATGGAAGCCCATGCTGGAGATCCCGATCTGGAACGCATGGCCGGGGGGGCAGGCAGCAGCGTGGGAACGGGCGGCATGCTGACCAAGATACTGGCAGCCAAGCGTGCGGCCCGCAGCGGCGCACATACCATCATTTGCAGCGGACGCGAGGAGCGGGTGCTATTGCGACTGGCGGATGGCGAAGCCATCGGCAGCCAGTTGGTTGCGCGACAGGCCCCGCTGGCTGCCCGTCGTCAGTGGCTGGCTGATCATCTTCAGTTGCGCGGTGGCCTGGTGCTCGACGATGGCGCGGTGCGTGCGTTGATCGAAGACAGCAAAAGCCTGCTGCCTGTGGGCGTGAAAGGCGTGACGGGTGAATTTGAGCGGGGCGAAGTGGTTGCAGTCGTTGACGCCCGTGGCCGCGAAATCGCCCGTGGCCTGACCAACTACAGCGCGAGTGAGGCCCGCCGCATTGCTGGCAAGGCCAGTCAGGCCATCGAGAGTGAACTGGGCTATGTCGATGAGCCCGAGTTGATCCATCGGGACAACCTGGTGGTCCTGTCGTGACGGTCACCCTGGATTTGATCCGCCATGGCGAGCCGGTAGGAGGCCGGAAGTACCGTGGCCAGATCGACGATCCCCTGTCTGACAAGGGCTGGGATCAAATGCGTGCGGCGGTAGGGGATGCCGCGCCCTGGACGCGGATCGTGTCCTCTCCGCTGCGCCGCTGCCATGCCTTTGCCGAGTCCCTGGCCCGTGAGCTGGGCCTGCCGCTTGCCCTGGATTCGCGCTTCAGGGAAGTAGGCTTCGGTGTATGGGAAGGGCTGACTGCGGCAGAAATTGAGGCGCGCTGGCCGGGCAGTCTGACGCGATTCAAGATCGATCCCGTTGGCGCAAGGCCAGACGGGGCCGAAACCTTGCCGGGTTTTCATGCGCGTGTGAGTGTGGCGCTGGATGAACTGATCACGTCGAGTGACGGTGCGCATTTGTTGCTGGTGTGCCACGCCGGGGTGATCCGTATGACGCTGGCCTGGGCCTTGCAGATTCCCCTGGTGCATGCCTATCGGGTCGAGGTGGCCAGCGCCTCGCTTACCCGGCTGCGTTTTGAATCCGGGCGCAGCAGCCTGATCTTCCACGGCAATACCCGTCTGGCTTCGTGACATTCAGGGCAGGACTCGCGCTGTTGCTGTTGCTGGCCGGACCTGCGTGCGCAGAGAACATCCGGGTTACCGATGATTCCGGGCAGATGCTCAGGCTCGACAGCCCTCCGCAGCGCATCATTTCCCTCACGCCGCATCTGACCGAGTTGTTGTACGCCGTCGGGGCCGGGGGGCAGATTGTGGGTGTCGACAGTGCGAGTGACTACCCGGAAGCAGCCCGCCATCTGCCGCGTGTCGGCGATTTCAGCCGCATCCGTTTCGAGCGCATCCTGGCCCTGAAACCGGATTTGATCGTGGCCTGGTCGGGCGGCAACAGGGCAGCCGACCTGCATGGTGTCGCGCAACTGGGGATACCGGTCTTGCGCACGGAGGCCACGCAACTGGCGGATGTGTCGCGCCTGTTGAAGCTTCTGGGCCGGATTACGGGGCACCGGGCCGCGGGTGAAAAGGCAGCGCAGCGCTATCAGCAGCGTCTGAACGGACTGAAGCAACGCTACATGATTGCTCACCCGCTGCCGGTTTTCTATCAGCTATGGGATCGTCCGCTGATGACGGTTGGCGGTCGTCACTGGATTACGGAAGCGCTGGGTGTATGCGGTGCCCGCAATGTCTTTGACGATCTGGATGGCGTGGCACCGGTGATTTCGCGTGAGGCCGTGCTCAAGCGGATGCCGATGCTGATTGCCAGTGGCGGAGATGCCGCCGACGCGCAGCAAATATGGCAGGGGTTTACCTCCCTGCCGGCCGTGAAAGACGGGGCATTTGTCCGGGTGGATGCAGACTTGCTGCACCGGGCCACCCCCAGACTGATCGAGGGTGTGACGGGGTTGTGCGAGGCGCTGAAGCCTTATCAGCGGTGACGGGATTCACCCGGCTTGCGGTTGGGGCAGTTTTCCTTGATGCAGTCGGCGTAGATCTGTAGCGAGTGGTCGTGGATGCTGAATCCACGATCCTTGGCGATGCGTTGCTGGCGCTTTTCGATCTCGGCGTCCATGAATTCTTCCACCTTGCCGCATTGCAGGCAGACCAGGTGATCGTGGTGTTCGCCCTGATTGAGCTCGAATACCGCCTTGTCACTGTCGAAGTGATGCCGCATCAGCAGACCGGCCTGTTCGAATTGCGTCAAAACCCGATAAACCGTAGCCAGGCCGATATCCTGACCTTCGTCCGACAAAAGACGATAAACCTCCTCGGCCGTCATGTGACGTTTGTTGCTTTGCTCGAAGAGATCGAGAATTTTCAGCCTGGGCAAGGTTGCCTTGAGGCCGATGCTCTTGAGGTCGGATGGATTGCTCAAGGTGGGCTCCGGAAGGGAAACACGAATACGATATGATACGTTCTTTTGAAAACGGCTAAACCCTTACCGGTTCCGGGCTATGCGTCGAATCTTGTTTCCCCTCTTGTTACTTGGTCTGGTTGCGGGATGTTCCGTCCCGAGGATCGGGCCACACCGCATCGATGTTCAACAGGGCAATGCGCTCGACCAGGAAAACGTCGCCCGCCTGAAGACAGGATTGAATCGCGCCCAGGTCCGTTTTCTTCTGGGCACGCCGCTCGTGGTCGATCCTTTCCGCACGGATCGCTGGGACTACGTTTACCTGTATTACAAATCGGGTCAGCTGACCGAGCAGAAGCGCATCACGCTGTTCTTTGAAGGCGACACCCTGGCGCGCATTGAGGGCGACCTGCCGGAAGCCACGCCCGCCGCCCCAGCCACCGTTGCGCCCAAGGCCGCAGAGCCCGTGCGGCCCGCAATCACGGAGACGCCCCAAGTTCAGGCCCCGGTTGCTGCCGTGGCTGCTGCTGCACTGGCTGTGCCGGCTCCCGTTGTGGACAAACCCGCTGTGCGTGAGACCGTGGTGGCTGAAAAGACTCCAGAGGCTCCCATCCCCGCCCGGGTGGCGAGCACGAGGCCGGCACCTGCTGCCAGCCCCGCCGCGCAACCCGCCAGTAGCGTGGTGCCGCCTTTGCCGAGCCCGCCCAATGCCCCGGCGTATGTGGACCCTCGTGTGCAAGCCGAGCCTGCACCAGGCATGGTGGTTGAAACCGATGTCGAGCGGATTCGTCCAGACGTGATTCCGCCTTTTCCGGATACCCAGCAGACCTCCCTGGGTGACGACGACGTGTTGAAGGCGGTCGATGGCTGGGCCAAGGCCTGGGCCGCGCGAGATGAATCGGCTTATCTCGCGGCCTACGATGCCGATTTTGTGCCGGTGGGGGATGCCAGTCGCGAAGATTGGGAAAAACGCCGGAAACTGCTTCTGGGTATGTCGAAAAACATCGACCTGCGCGTCGATTCGCCCTCGGTCGAGCGCAATGACGACGGGAGTGCGACAGTCACCTTCAACCAGTTCTACCGCTCAGACAGCTA
Source organism: Hydrogenophilales bacterium (assembly GCA_041639515.1). Lineage (GTDB taxonomy): Bacteria > Pseudomonadota > Gammaproteobacteria > Burkholderiales > Thiobacillaceae > Thiobacillus. The sequence continues at coordinate 19,039 of JBEQCD010000011.1, forward strand.
TCGCGACGCTGTGGTCAAGCAGTTGCGGCTCGTTCCCCGGGAGGGGCGCTGGCTGATTGTTCAGGAGAAGGTGCTGTCCATCCTGCGTGGAGCGCGGTCTTGAGTCTCAGGATTGCTCTCGCCGGGGTCTCGGGCCGCATGGGACGCACCCTCATCGAAACGGTCAACGCTGACCCTGATTGCAGCTTGCATGCAGCCATAGACCGGGAGGGCAGCCCCTTGCTGGGGCAGGATGCCGAAGCGGCCTGGGGAGGGGCGAGCCGGATTCTTGTGTCCGCGCAGGCTGCCGACGTGTTGCCGGGCGCGCAGGCCCTGATCGACTTTACCCGCCCGGAAGCCACATTGGCGTATCTGGATGCCTGCGTGGCAGCCCGTGTGCCCATGGTCATCGGGACAACGGGTTTCGACGAGGCCGGGGTGGCCCGTATTGCCGCTGCCGCCCGGCATATCCCTGTCGTGTTTGCGCCCAACATGAGCGTGGGGGTCAACCTGTTGATGAAACTGGCCGAGCTGGCCGCGCGGGTGCTTGACGAAGCTTACGACATCGAAATCATCGAAGCGCATCACCGGCACAAGGTCGATGCCCCCTCGGGGACCGCGCTGGGTCTGGGACAAGCCGTGGCGCGTGCAACCGGCCGTGATCTGGCGCAATGCGCCGTCTATGGGCGCGAGGGGGTGACGGGCGAACGCGATCCCCGGACCATAGGCTTTGCTACCGTGCGAGGCGGCGACATCGTCGGCGACCATACGCTGCTGTTTGCAGGTACGGGCGAACGGATCGAGCTGACACACAAGGCCAGCAGCCGTGCCACTTTCGCGCAGGGTGCGCTACGCGCCGCCAAATGGCTGCAAGGCCGCGCGCCCGGACTCTACGACATGCGCGACGTACTCAATCTCAACTAGGCATCCAGAGGTTTCATGAATCAAGTCAAGGTATACAGCACCGGGACCTGTCCGATCTGCGTCAAGGCCAAGGCATTCCTGGACAAACGGGGCATTGGATACGACGAGGTCCGGATCGATCTCGACCGCGAGGCAATGAAAGAATTTTCCGTTGTGACCAACCACGCGCGCACCGTCCCGCAGATCATCGTGGAAGGCAAGTGCATCGGCGGTTTCACCGAACTGACCGAGCTCGACATGGACGGCGGTCTGGATCATTTGCAGGCCTGAACTGCAAGGAACAGGCCTGCGTGGCATTGATGAGCCTCGGCCGATAAGCTACAATCCGCGCACTACAAATTCAGGCGGGTCGCGAAAGCGGCTCGCCTGAATTTTGTCACCTGTCTTACGGAGCGTCCCCTTGTCTGGAACCCAACCCGCCATCCTTGTACTTGCTGACGGTTCGGTGTTTCGCGGCCTTTCGCTGGGCGCGGAAGGCACCACATCTGGCGAGGTGGTGTTCAATACCGCCCTGACGGGCTATCAGGAAATTCTCACCGATCCGTCGTACTCCAGGCAGATTGTTACCCTGACCTATCCCCACATCGGCAACACCGGCGTCAATGCCGAAGACGTGGAGGCGGACCGTATCCACGCCGCCGGTCTGGTGGTGCGCGATGTGCCACGCCTGCATTCCAACTTCCGGGCCGGGCAGTCGCTCAAGGCTTACCTGACAGCCCAGAACATTGTTGCCATCGCCGATATCGATACCCGTCGCCTGACGCGCATCCTGCGTGAAAAGGGCGCACAAAACGGCTGCATCATGGCCGGCAAGGTGGACGAAGCCCGAGCGCTTGAACTGGCGCGCGCCTTTCCCGGTCTGGCCGGCATGGACCTCGCCAAAGTGGTCACCGCGCCCGCTGCCTACGAGTGGGAAGAAACCGAATGGGTGCTCGGCAAGGGCTATGGCCGCCAGACCGCGCCACGTTTCCATGTCGTGGCGTTCGATTACGGCGTGAAGCGCAACATCCTGCGGATGCTGGCGCAACGCGGCTGCCGCCTGACGGTTTTGCCCGCAACGGCTACCGCTGCCGAGGCGCTGGCCCTGAAACCGGATGGCGTGTTCCTGTCGAATGGGCCGGGCGATCCCGAGCCCTGTGACTACGCCATTGCCGCCATCCGGGACATCGTCGCGTCTCAGGTGCCGACCTTCGGGATTTGCCTGGGGCACCAACTGCTGGCGCTGGCTTCGGGTGCCAAAACCGTGAAGATGAAATTTGGCCACCATGGTGCGAACCATCCGGTCAAGGATCTGGACAGCGGCCATGTTGCCATCACCAGCCAGAACCACGGTTTTGCAGTTGATGCGGCCACGCTGCCCGGCACGCTTCGCAGCACCCATGTTTCGCTGTTTGACGGCAGCCTGCAGGGCATTGCGCGTACCGATGCGCCGGCTTTCAGCTTCCAGGGCCACCCCGAAGCGAGCCCGGGTCCGCACGATGTGGGATATCTCTTTGACCGTTTTGTTTCGATGATGGAGCACGGGCGCTGAACCGCGTGTCGGCGCGCTGCAACGAGCGCCCGCTGCACGTCATACACCCCAACGAATAATGCCCAAACGCACAGATCTCCAGTCCATCCTCATCATCGGCGCCGGTCCCATCGTCATCGGCCAGGCCTGCGAATTCGACTATTCCGGCGCACAGGCCTGCAAGGCGCTGCGTGAGGAAGGCTACAAGGTCATCCTGGTCAACAGCAATCCTGCGACCATCATGACCGATCCCGACATGGCCGATGTGACCTACATCGAGCCCATCACCTGGCAGGTGGTCGAGAAAATCATCGCCAAGGAGCGCCCTTCGGCCCTCCTGCCGACCATGGGCGGGCAGACCGCGCTGAACTGCGCGCTTGATCTGGCCAAGCATGGCGTACTGGAAAAGTATGGCGTCGAGATGATCGGGGCTTCGCGCGAAGCCATCGACAAGGCCGAAGACCGCGAAAAATTCAAGGCGGCGATGACCAAGCTCGGGCTGGGCTCCGCACGCTCATCCATTGCCCACAGCATGGAAGAAGCCCTGCAGGTGCAGGCCGTACTGGGTTTTCCCACCATCATTCGTCCCTCGTTCACCATGGGCGGGTCGGGTGGGGGCATCGCATACAACAAGGATGAATTCGTCGCCATCTGCGAGCGCGGCCTCGAAGCCAGCCCGACACACGAACTGCTCATCGAGGAATCGCTGCTTGGCTGGAAAGAGTACGAGATGGAAGTGGTGCGTGACCGCAAGGACAACTGCATCATCATCTGCTCGATCGAGAACTTCGACCCGATGGGCGTGCATACCGGTGATTCGATCACCGTTGCCCCGGCGCAGACGCTGACCGACAAGGAATACCAGATCATGCGCAACGCCTCGCTGGCGGTGCTGCGCGAGATCGGGGTGGATACAGGCGGCTCCAACGTGCAGTTTTCGATCAATCCGGACGATGGCCGGATGGTGGTGATCGAGATGAACCCGCGTGTCTCGCGTTCGTCCGCGCTGGCGTCCAAGGCAACAGGCTTCCCGATCGCCAAGATCGCAGCCAAGCTTGCCATTGGCTACACGCTCGACGAATTGCAGAACGACATCACGGGGGGGGCCACGCCCGCATCGTTCGAGCCGTCCATCGATTATGTCGTGACCAAGATTCCGCGTTTTGCCTTCGAGAAATTCCCGCAAGCCGACGACCGTCTCACCACCCAGATGAAATCGGTGGGCGAGGTGATGGCCATGGGCCGGACCTTCCAGGAATCGCTGCAGAAAGCCCTGCGTGGACTGGAAGTGGGGGCGGATGGTTTCGATCCCAAAACCACCGATCGGGACGAGATTGAAGCTGAACTGATGTCGCCTGGGCCGGAGCGTATCTGGTATGTGGGTGACGCGTTCCGCATCGGCATGACGCTGGAAGAAATCTTTGCCGTCTCGAAAATCGACCCCTGGTTCCTTGACCAGATTCAGGGCCTGATCGAGATGGAAACCGCACTGTCTGGTCGCCCCCTGGCTGAGGTGGGGGCAGATGAACTGCGCCGGCTCAAGCGTGCAGGGTTTTCCGATCGCCGTCTCGGCCGGTTGCTCAACACCGATCAGCACGCCGTGCGCGCACGGCGCACCGAGCTCGCCATCCATCCGGTCTACAAGCGCGTCGATACCTGCGCGGCGGAATTCGCCACGCAGACCGCCTACATGTATTCGACCTACGAGGAAGAGTGCGAGTCGCACCCCAGCGACCGCAGGAAGATCATGGTGCTGGGGGGCGGACCGAACCGCATCGGCCAGGGCATCGAGTTCGACTACTGCTGCGTGCACGCCGCGCTCTCGCTGCGCGAGTCGGGCTTCGAGACCATCATGGTCAACTGCAATCCGGAAACCGTCTCGACCGATTACGATACCTCCGACCGCCTGTACTTCGAGCCGCTGACGCTGGAAGACGTGCTGGAGATCGTGCGCATCGAAAAGCCCGTCGGCGTGATCGTGCAGTACGGCGGCCAGACCCCGCTCAAGCTGGCGCGCGATCTGGAAAAGAACGGTGTACCCATCATCGGCACCAGCCCGGACATGATTGACGCCGCCGAGGACCGTGAGCGCTTCCAGCAGATGTTGCACGACCTGGGGCTGAAGCAGCCACCCAACCGCACCGCACGCAATCCGGACAGCGCCCTGCGCATGGCCGAGGAGATCGGCTACCCGTTGGTGGTGCGGCCGTCCTACGTGCTGGGTGGCCGCGCCATGGAGATCGTGCGCGAGGAAGCCGACCTCGTGCGCTACATGACCGAGGCGGTGAAGGTATCGAACGACAGCCCGGTGCTGCTCGACCGCTTTCTCAACGACGCCATCGAAGTGGATGTGGATGCCCTGTCGGACGGCGAGCAGGTGGTGATCGGCGGCATCATGCAGCATATCGAGCAGGCTGGCGTGCACTCTGGCGATTCGGCGTGCTCGCTGCCGCCCTACAGTCTGTCGAATGATTTGCAGGACGAACTGCGTCGGCAGACTGTGGCCATGGCCAGGGCACTCAAGGTGTGTGGTCTGATGAACGTGCAGTTCGCCATCCAGGGTGAAACGGTCTACGTGCTTGAAGTGAATCCGCGCGCCTCGCGCACCGTGCCGTATGTGTCCAAAGCCATTGGCGCACCACTGGCCAAGATCGCTGCGCGTGCGATGGCGGGCATTTCCCTGAAATCACAGGGTTTCGAGAAGGAAATCATTCCGCCGTATTACGCCGTGAAGGAAGCGGTGTTTCCGTTCCGCAAGTTCCCCGGCGTAGACACCATCCTTGGACCAGAAATGAAATCCACCGGTGAGGTCATGGGCGTGGGCGACAATTTTGGCGAGGCCTTCGTCAAATCGCAGCTGGCTTCGAGCGATGGCCTGCCCAAGGCCGGTGGGCGCGCTTTCATCAGCGTGCGTTCGGGTGACCGCGAAGCCGTGATTCAGGTTGCCCAGAGCCTGCGTGACCTGGGTTTCAGCCTGGTTGCCACGCGGGGAACCGCACAGGCGATCGAGTTAGCGGGAATTCCCGTGGCAGTGGTCAACAAGGTCAAGGAAGGCCGGCCGCACATCGTCGACATGATCAAGAACGGCGACATCGATTTCATTGTCAACGTAGTCGAGGACAAGAAAGCCGTGAAGGATTCCTACGCCATACGCGCAGAGGCCCTCGCACGACGCGTGGTGTATTTCACCACCCTGGCGGGCGCTTACGCCGCCTGCCTCGGCATGCATCACGGCAGCGAGCTCGAAGTCTATTCCCTGCAGTCGCTGCACCAGCGTCTGCACTGAACCCAACCAGGCATTCTCATGAACAAGATTCCACTTACCGTCGTGGGTGCGGAGAAACTCCGCATCGAATTGCAGCATCTGAAAGCGGTCGAGCGGCCCGCGGTGATCCAGGCGATTGCCGAGGCACGCGCCCAGGGTGACCTGTCTGAAAACGCCGAATACGACGCCGCCAAGGAAAAGCAGGGCTTCATCGAAGGCCGGATTGCAGAACTTGAGGGCAAGCTGTCGAACGCGCAGATCATCGATCCGACTACACTCGATGCAGAAGGCCGCATCGTGTTCGCCGCCACCGTCGACCTCGAGGATGTCGAGTCGGGCGACAGTGTCACCTATCAGATCGTGGGTGAAGACGAGGCTGACATCAAGGCCGGCAAGATTTCCGTCTCGTCCCCCATTGCCCGCGCGCTCATTGGCAAGTATGCCGGCGACACGGTCGACGTGCAGGCCCCGGCTGGCGTGCGCCAGTACGAAGTGCTCGACGTGCAGTACAAGTAAATGAAGCGCTTCTGGGACGGGCTGGCCGGCGTGTTGCTGGTCCTGTGGATAGGGGGCATGTGGGCCATAGGCTATGTGGCTGCGCCGGTGCTGTTCGCCAGCCTCGAAGACAAGCAACTGGCGGGTAATCTCGCCGGCAGGCTGTTCGAACTGGGTGCCTGGATCGGCCTGGCCGCAGCCAGCTATCTGCTGCTCTACCGACTGATCCGTGATGGCGGCAGCGCGATGAAAACCCTGTTCTTCTGGGTCGTTGCGCTGATGCTGGTGCTGACGGCCGCGAGCCATTTCGGCATTGTGCCCATCATGCAAAGTCTCAAGGATCAGGCTATGCCGCTGGCGGTGATGCAAAGCGTGTTTGCAGACCGCTTCGCGCGCTGGCATGGCGTGTCCAGCATTGTCTACCTGATCCAGAGTGCGCTTGGCCTGCTGCTGGTATGGCGCGCGGGGCTTGCCCGCTGAGTGCCGGCTTATTTCGGCAGGGAAATGACGGGTTTCTCGGCCGCCCGGTAAATCACCAGCACCTTGCCGATCTGCTGGACGGGCGCGGCACCGATGGCCGCACAGATTTCGTCCAGCCAGGCACGGCGGGTGTCGACTTCGTTGCTGGCGGCCTTGATCTTGATCAATTCGTGCGCGGCGAGACTGCGTTCAATTTCCTTCAGAACGGCAGGTGTCAGACCATGACTTCCGATCATGACCACAGGCTGAAGGCCGTGGGCCAGCGCCTTGAGATGCTGCCGTTGGGCAGGGGTGAGTGATTTCATGCTGTGTCCTAAATTCAATCGAGCCCTTCAATCGAGGGCGGATTGTAGCCGATAGAGCGGATAGAGATGGCGCAGAAACCCAAGCGAACCAAGTCAGGCAGTGCGTGGATGCACGAGCATGTGACCGATCCTTACGTCAAGAAGGCCCAGGCTGACGGGTATCGTTCACGGGCGGCCTACAAACTGCTGGAAATCGATACTCGCGACCGCTTGCTGAAGCCCGGCATGACCGTGGTGGATCTGGGGGCCGCGCCGGGCAGTTGGTGCCAGGTGGCCGTCCAGAAGCTCAAGCGTCAGGGCAGGGTGCTGGCCATCGACCTGTTGCCGGTTGCGCCCATGCCAGGCGTGGAAAGCCTCGAGGGGGATTTCATAGACATAGCAGCGCTACGCTGGCTAGAGGAACGCCTGGACGCGGCGCGGGTCGACCTTGTGTTGAGCGATATGGCCCCCAATATCAGTGGGGTGGGCCTGCGTGATCAGGCCCGGCAGTATGAATTGTGCGAACTGGCACTGGATTTCGCGGTACAGTGGTTGAAACCGGACGGGAGTTTCCTCGTCAAAGTATTTCAGGGTGTGGGATTCGAGGATTTTCGCCGTCAGATGCAGGCGGCATTCGAGCTGGTGCTGATCCGCAAGCCGGATGCCTCGCGCGATCGCAGTTCAGAAGTCTATCTGTTGGGTCGCCGGCCTCGGCAGAGGGATGCGGCCGCCGTGACAAGCGTGGATCAACAGGTTTAGAATGAGTCTAAATGCGTCGATTTCGACGCGGCAGCAAGGCACCGGTTGCGGTGCAAAGGAGCGAATGTGAACAACCTGTCAAAGAATATTGCCATCTGGCTGATCATCGCTGTCGTATTGATGACAGTGTTCAACCAGTTCGGTGCACAGCGTACGGCGCAGTCGCAGATGCCGTATTCGCAGTTCATCGAGGAAGTTCGCTCCCAGCAAATCACCAAAGTGACCATCGAGGGCAACGTGCTGAAGGGCGAACGCAGCGACGGCCAGCGTTTCACCAGCTATGCCCCCAGTGATCCCTGGATGGTGTCCGATCTGCTGAAAAATGGCGTCCAGATCGAGGCCAAGCCCGAAGAACAGCCGTCTTTCCTGATGAGCCTGTTCATCTCCTGGTTCCCGATGCTGCTGCTGATCGGTGTCTGGATCTTCTTCATGCGCCAGATGCAGGGTGGTGGGCGCGGCGGTGCGTTCTCTTTCGGCAAGAGCCGTGCGCGCCTGCTCGACGAAAACGCCAATCCGGTCACCTTTGCCGACGTTGCAGGCTGCGACGAAGCCAAGGAAGACGTCGCCGAACTGGTCGATTTCCTCAAAGACCCGTCCAAGTTCCAGAAACTGGGCGGTCGCATTCCGCGTGGCGTGCTGATGGTCGGCCCGCCGGGTACCGGCAAAACGCTTCTGGCGCGTTCGATCGCCGGTGAAGCCAAGGTGCCGTTCTTCAGCATTTCGGGTTCGGACTTCGTCGAAATGTTCGTCGGCGTAGGTGCGGCACGCGTGCGCGACATGTTCGAACAGGCCAAGAAAAATGCGCCTTGTATCATCTTCATCGATGAGATCGACGCGGTCGGTCGCCAGCGGGGTGCCGGCCTGGGGGGCGGCAATGACGAGCGCGAGCAGACGCTCAACCAGCTGCTGGTCGAAATGGATGGCTTCGAGGCCACCACCGGCGTCATCGTGATTGCGGCGACCAACCGTCCGGATGTGCTCGATCCCGCCCTGCTGCGTCCGGGCCGTTTCGACCGCCAGGTGGTGGTGGGCCTGCCCGACATCCGTGGTCGCGAGCAGATCCTGCTGGTCCACATGCGCAAGGTTCCGGTTGCGCCGGATGTGCGCGCCGATATCCTGGCGCGTGGCACCCCCGGCATGTCCGGTGCGGATCTGGCCAACCTCGTCAACGAGGCCGCGCTCTTCGCGGCGCGTGGCAGCAAGCGTCTGGTCGACATGAACGATTTCGAGCAGGCCAAGGACAAGATCTTCATGGGTGCCGAGCGCAAGTCCATGGTGATCACGCCCGAAGACAAGAAGAAAACGGCTTACCACGAATCCGGTCATGCCGTGATCGGCATGACGCTGGACGGCTGTGACCCCGTGCACAAGGTGACAGTCATTCCACGTGGCCGTGCCCTGGGGGTGACCATGTCCTTGCCGGAAATGGACCGCTTCAGCCTGTACAAGGACCAGATGCTCGACCAGATCGCCATGCTCTTCGGCGGCCGAGTGGCCGAGGAGGTCTTCGTCGGCAGCATCTCGACCGGCGCATCGAACGACTTCGAGCGGGCCACCGGCATTGCCCGTGACATGGTGACGCGCTACGGCATGTCGGATGCGCTCGGCCCCATGGTCTACGGTGAAAACGAAGGCGAAGTGTTTCTGGGGCGTTCGGTGACCACGCACAAGAACATGAGCGAGGCGACCATGCAGAAGGTCGATGCGGAAATCCGCCGCATTCTCGACGAGCAGTATGCGCTGGCCAAGAAGATACTCACCGACAACCGCGACAAGGTCGAAGCCATGACGAGCGCGCTGCTTGAGTATGAAACCATCGATGCCGAGCAGATCGACGACATCATGGCCGGGCGTCCCGTGCGGCCGCCCAAGCCGGTCACCAGCAGCCAGCCGCCCGCCAGCGGCGGTGACAAGCCCAGTGCACCGGCACCCACGGCCCAGCCCGCGCAGGAAACCTGATTCCGCGAAGGGCAGGGCGACTACAATAGAGAGGCTCTGGCCTCTCTATTTTTATGTCCGTCCTCCACGCCGGCGATCATCGCCTGTCACTCTCGCGCCCCCTGGTCATGGGGATCGTCAACACCACACCGGATTCCTTTTCGGATGGCGGACACTGCCTGGTGGCCGGGACCGCCATCGACCATGCGCTCAAGCTTGCTGACGCGGGGGCCGATATTCTCGACGTCGGTGGCGAGTCAACGCGGCCCGGTGCGCAGCCTGTTCCGGTAGACGAAGAGATCAGACGCGTACTGCCGGTTGCCGAAGCACTCGTTCGGCGGGGGCTGGTCGTGTCGGTGGATACCCGCAAGCCTGAAGTCATGCAGGCTGCGCTAGCGGCAGGCGTGGCCATGATCAACGATGTCTCCGCCTTGCGTGAACCCGCTGCACTGGAAACGCTGGCAGGCTCGCAAGCCGCAATTTGCCTGATGCACATGCGTGGCGAGCCGGGCAGCATGCAGGCCGCGCCAGCCTACGACAATGTGGTGGAAGAGGTGGCAGGCTTTCTGCAGGAACGGATCGCCCTGTGCGAGGCGGCGGGCATCGATCGTGCAAGGCTGGTGATCGATCCCGGGTTCGGGTTTGGCAAACGCCTGGAACACAACCTGGCGTTGCTGGCCGGTTTGTCGCAACTGGCCGGGCTGGGGGTGCCGGTGCTGGTCGGCATGTCACGCAAGTCCATGCTGGGCAGCCTGACAGGCCGGGCGGTGCTGGAACGGGAATTTGCCGGCGTGGCAGCGCATCTGGCGGCTGTCCTGCGGGGGGCGCGCATCGTGCGTGTCCATGATGTTTCGGCCATGCGTGATGCGCTGGCTGTGTGGAATGCTTTGGAGGAAGTTTGAGATGGGACGGAAATATTTTGGCACCGATGGCGTGCGGGGCAGGGTGGGGGAATCGCCGATTACGCCCGAATTCGTCATGCGACTTGGCTATGCGGCCGGCCAGGTCCTGGTGGCCGACCGTGGCAGTTTGCCGCCCAATCAGCATCCCACGGTGTTGATCGGCAAGGACACGCGGATTTCCGGCTACATGCTGGAAGCCGCGCTGGAAGCCGGGTTCACGGCCGCCGGGGTCAATGTCCTGATGACAGGCCCCATGCCGACCCCGGCCGTGGCCTATCTCACGCGCGCCTTGCGTCTGCAGGCGGGCGTGGTCATTTCAGCTTCGCACAATCCCTTCGAGGACAACGGCATCAAATTCTTTTCGGCGGGCGGACAAAAGCTGCCCGACAGCGTGGAGGAGGCCATCGAGGCCAGCCTGGACCAGCCGCTTGCCACCGTGGAGGCCCGGCAACTCGGACGGGCGCGTCGCATCGAGGATGCGGCGGCACGCTACATTGAATTCTGCAAGAGCACCTTCCCCAACCATCTCGACCTGCGCGGGCTGCGCATCGTGGTCGACTGTGCCAACGGGGCCACCTATCACATCGCGCCCCACGTGCTGCATGAACTGGGGGCGGAGGTCATCGCCATCGGCAACACGCCAAATGGCTTCAATATCAACGACGAATGCGGTGCCACGCACACCCAGGCCTTGTCGGATGCCGTGAAAGCCCATCGGGCCGATCTCGGCATTTCGCTCGACGGCGACGGCGACCGTCTGATGATGGCCGATGCCCATGGCCGCATTTACGATGGCGACCAGCTGGTCTACGTGATTGCCCGCCACCGCATCCAGACGGGGTACATGAAGGGCGGCGTGGTCGGTACGCTGATGACCAATCTGGGCACCGAACACGCGCTGGCACGCATCGCCGTACCGTTCGAGCGGGCCAAGGTGGGCGACCGCTATGTACTGGAACGTCTGCAGGCCAATGGCTGGACGCTGGGCGGCGAAACCTCGGGCCATATTCTCTGCCTCGACAAGCACACCACGGGCGACGGTATCGTCTCCGCGCTCCAGGTGCTGCGTGCGCTACGGGAGACGGGAGAGACCCTGGACGCCTTTACGCGCGACCTCGAAACCTATCCGCAAGTCATGATCAATGTCCCGGTCAGCAAGGGATTCAAGCTGGACGCCGCTCCGGCGGTGGGGGCATCGGTCGCCGAAGTCGAAGCCCAGCTCAATGGCAGCGGCCGGGTGGTTCTGCGGGCTTCGGGTACCGAACCGCTGATCCGGGTGATGGTCGAGGGACGTGACGCCGGGCAGGTCCGGATGCTGGCGGAAAGCATCGCACAAACGGTCCGGCACGCCATTGCCGCGTAATGGACAGGTAATGTTCCTGCCTGAAATATAACTGTAATATTCGCCCGATAGTATTGGCGCGTCGCCAAAGCGGCATGTCAAAACTACCGGAGAAATTACATGTTTACATTCGACAAACTGGCCAAGGGCACCCTGGCCGCTGCCATGGGTCTGGCTTTCTCGGTGAGCGCACTGGCTGCCGACATCACCGGCGCAGGCGCAACCTTCCCCTACGCCGTCTACACCAAATGGGCCGAAGCCTACCAGCAGGCCACCGGCAACAAGGTCAACTACCAGGGCATCGGCTCGTCCGGTGGCGTCAAGCAGATCAAGGCCAAGACCGTTGATTTCGGCGGCACCGATGCCCCTGTCAAGGAAGAGGACCTGGACGCGGCCAAACTGATCCAGGTGCCGACCGTGATGGGCGGTGTCACCATCGTCATGAACGTTCCCGGCTTCAAGTCGGGCAGCATCAAGCTCGACGGTTCGACCGCCGCCAACATCTTCCGCGGTGCCATCACCAAGTGGAACGACCCGGCCATCGCCAAGCTGAACCCGGGTGCCAAGCTGCCTGATCTGGCCATTACCGTCTCGCACCGTTCGGATGGTTCGGGCACCACGTTCGCGTTCTCGAACTACTTGGCCAAGCAGTCGCTGCCGTTCAAGCGTGACGTGGGCGCGGGCAATACCGTGAACTGGCCGGTGAATGCAGTTGGCGGCAAGGGCAACCCCGGTGTGGCTGCCAACGTCCAGAAGATCAAGGGTGCGATCGGCTACGTTGATATTGCCGATGCGATGAAGAACAACATGGACTTCGTTGCCCTGAAGAACAAGGCCGGCAATTACATCGTCCCGAACCAGCAGGCCGTGGCCGATGCGGCTGCCGGTGCCAACTTCAAGGTCAAGGGCATGGCCCCCGATCTGCTCGACCAGGGACACAAGAACGCCTGGCCGATCACGACGGCGACCTACATGCTGGCCTACGAGAAGGGTGGCAATGCCGAGAAACAGAAAGGCGTGGTCGATTTCTTCACTTGGTCTCTGAACAATGGCCAGAAGATGGCCGAAGAGCTCGGGTTTGTCGCCCTGCCGCCCAATGTGGTGAAGATGGTTGAGGCCGAGATGAAGAACATCAAGTAAGTTCTTCTGGCAGACAAACCGGGGGGTATTCCGGTTTGTCTGCGCAAGCGGCTGTTGAACGGACGCTTGCGCAGACAACGACAAAAGCTGAGTTTCCATGAACACACCCAGTCCGGCGGTCATCGATCCGCAGATGGCGCGCATTCGCACCTTCCGTCTGCAGGACATGCTGTTTCACCGCACGACCCAGGTCTTTGCCCTGGTCGTTCTGCTTGCGCTGGTCGGCATCCTGATTTCGCTCACCATCGAGGCCTGGCCGTCGCTGGTCAAATTTGGCCCCGAATTCCTCTGGACGAATATCTGGAGCGTGCCGGATGACGAATACGGTGCGCTGGCCGCGATCTACGGCACTGTGGTGACTTCGCTGCTCGCGCTGCTGATCGCGGTGCCCATCAGCTTCGGGATTGCATTGTTCCTGACCGAAACCTGCCCGGTCTGGCTGCGCCGCCCACTGGGTACGGCGATTGAGCTGCTGGCTGGCGTGCCATCCATTGTCTATGGCATCTGGGGCCTGTTCATTTTCGCACCGCTGTTTGCCGAATACATTCAGCCGCCCTTGCAGGCGTGGCTCGGCGATGTCCCGGTGATCGGTGGCTGGTTCGCCGGTCCGCCCATCGGCGTGGGCATCCTCACGGCAAGTATCGTGCTTTCGCTGATGGTCATCCCCTTCATTGCCTCGGTGATGCGCGACGTGTTCGAGACCGTTCCGCCCGTGCTCAAGGAGTCTGCATACGGCATTGGCTGCACCACCTGGGAAGTGGTGCGTAACATCGTCCTGCCCTATACGCGTGTCGGTGTCATTGGCGGCATCATGCTGGGACTTGGCCGTGCGCTTGGGGAAACGATGGCAGTCACGTTTGTCATCGGCAATGCCAACCGGATCGTGGGCAGTCTGTTCGCACCGGGCACCTCCATCGCCTCGACGCTTGCCAACGAATTTGGTGAAGCCGACCCGGGGCTGCATATCGCCTCGCTGTTTGCACTGGGTTTGATCCTGTTCGTGCTGTCATTCATCGTGCTTGCGATTTCGCGCTGGCTGATTGCCCGCAGCGTGGGCAAGGAAGGGGTCTGACATGAATCTGTATACACGCCGCATCTGGATCAACCGCATTGGTATTGCGTTGTCGATGTTTGCGATGGCCCTGGGTCTTATCGCGCTCATGTGGATTCTGTGGACGCTCTTTTCCAAAGGCTTTGCAGCACTGTCTCTGGATCTGTTCACGCAGGACACGCCGGCTCCGGGGTCTGATGGGGGTGGCTTGCGCAACGCCATTGTTGGAAGCGGCTTGATCCTGTTCTTTTCGATGCTGATTTCCACGCCCATCGGGATCCTGGCTGGAATTTATCTTGCTGAGTACGGGCGTATCTCCAAATTCGCTGCCTTCACCCGCTTCATGACCGACATCATGTTGTCGGCACCGTCCATCGTCATCGGCCTGTTCGTCTATGCCCTGTTCGTGGCGACTACCGGCGGGTTTTCAGGTTGGGCCGGCTCTCTGGCATTGGCGCTGATCGCGATCCCGGTTGTGGTGCGCACCACGGAAAACATGCTCAAGCTTGTGCCTCCTTCGCTGCGTGAAGCGGCTTTTGCGATTGGGGCACCACGCTGGCAGGTGTCACTGAAAGTCACCTTGCGCGCCGTGAAATCCGGTGTGGTCACCGGGGTGCTTCTGGCGATGGCGCGCATCACAGGCGAGACAGCACCGCTTCTCTTCACGGCGCTGAACAACCAGTTTTTCAGCACCGACATGGGGTCTCCCATGGGCAACCTGCCGGTCGTGATCTACCAGTTCGCACTTTCGCCCTACGACAACTGGGTGAACCTTGCCTGGGGTGGCGCACTCTTGATCGCCCTGGTTGTGCTCGCGGTCAACATCGGTGTCCGCATCGCATTCCGCAACAAAGACAAACTTTAATTTCCGGAGCTTCTTCGATGCCCGAACCTACCGTGCCGACTGGCAACCCAGCTGCCCTGCAAATCCGTAACCTGGATTTTTACTATGGCGATTTCAAGGGCCTCAAGAACGTCAACATCGATATTGCGCACAAGAAAGTCACTGCTTTCATTGGCCCGTCCGGCTGCGGTAAGTCCACCCTGCTGCGCACATTCAATCGCATGTACGACCTCTATCCTGGTCAGCGTGCCGAGGGGGAAATCCTGTTCCACGGCAAAAACCTGCTGGATAAAAAGCAGGACGTGAACATGGTGCGTGCCAAGATCGGCATGGTGTTCCAGAAGCCGACGCCGTTCCCGATGACCATCTACGAGAACATCGCCTTCGGCGTGCGTCTCTACGAAAACATGTCCAAAGCCGCAATGGACGACCGGGTTGAATGGGCGCTCAACAAGGCCGCCCTATGGGGTGAGGTCAAGGACAAGCTGAACCAGAGTGGATTGTCACTTTCAGGTGGCCAGCAGCAGCGTCTTTGCATTGCCCGCGCGGTCGCAGTCAAACCCGAAGTGGTGCTGCTCGACGAACCGACTTCGGCGCTGGATCCGATTTCCACAGCCAAGGTCGAGGAACTCATCAACGAACTCAAGAGCGAATACACCATCGCCATCGTCACGCACAACATGCAGCAGGCCGCGCGCATCTCGGATTACACGGCTTTCATGTACCTGGGCGAGTTGATCGAGTTCAACGAGACCGGCACCATCTTCATGCGTCCCGGCAAGAAGCAGACCGAGGACTACATCACCGGCCGTTTCGGCTGATCTTTCGGCAACATGGCGCGCCCGGCGGTTGACCGTCGGGCGCGTCGCGTTTACCATCGCGCACTTTTGTTTGGCGGACTTTCGCCCGGGATAGGAACGATGCGCAAGAAGCTCGTAGCCGGAAACTGGAAAATGCATGGCAGCCTGGCGGACAACGCCGCGCTGCTGGCCGCGATCAAACCCGCGCTGGCGGGCGTGGAAGCCGCCGTGTGTGTGCCGTTTCCCTACCTTGCTCAGGCACAGGCCGCACTGGCCGGCTCCACCATCGCCTGGGGCGCACAGAATCTCTCCGAGCAGCCCAAGGGTGCGTTCACGGGTGAAGTCTCGTCCGCCATGTTGCTGGATTTCGGGTGCACCTATGTGATCGTCGGTCACTCCGAACGCCGCAGCCTGTATGGTGAGAGCGACGAACTGGTCGCGAAGAAATACATGGCTGCGCAGGCTGCCGGCCTCACGCCCATCCTGTGTGTCGGCGAGTCGCTCGATGAGCGTGAATCCGGCGTCACCGAGCAAGTCGTCGCGCGCCAGCTTGATGCCGTGATCGGTCTGGCCGGCGTGGCGTCACTGGCAAAAGCCGTGGTGGCGTACGAGCCGGTCTGGGCAATTGGTACCGGCAAGACGGCCAGCCCCGAGCAGGCGCAGGCCGTGCATGCCTTCATCCGCCGCAAGATCGCTGCACTCGATGCAAGCGTTGCCGACGGCCTCACGATTCAATACGGGGGTAGCGTCAAGGCAGCGAATGCGGCAGAATTGATGGCTCAGCCCGATATCGACGGTGGGCTCATCGGTGGGGCATCCCTCGTTGCCGACGAGTTCGTGGCGATTTGCCGGGCAGCCGCCCAATAAGCGAAATACTCATGGAAACTCTGGTCTGGATCGTTCATATCGTCGTGGCGCTTGGCGTCATCGTGCTGGTGCTGTTGCAGCAGGGCAAGGGTGCGGACATGGGCGCGGCGTTCGGTAGCGGTTCGGCCGGCAGCCTGTTTGGTGCGAGCGGTTCGGCAAACTTTCTCAGCCGTAGCACGGCCGTGCTGGCCACGCTGTTTTTCCTGACCAGCCTTGGTCTGGCGTATTTCGGGCTCCAGCATCACAAGCCCGGCAACAGCGTGATCGACCGCACCAGCATTCCGGCACCGACCCAATCGGCACCGGCTCCAGTGCCGGCACCCGCGAATGGTTCCAAAGCAGGAGACATTCCGCAGTAACAAGTTCAAAAGCAGCAACCATCGGACGACAGTCCAGTGGCCGACGTGGTGGAATTGGTAGACACGCTATCTTGAGGGGGTAGTGACCTTGGTCGTGCGAGTTCGAGTCTCGCCGTCGGCACCATCAAATTTCCTGATTGATTCATTAGTCGTTACTATCCGTAACTGATTGATTCATCAGCGCTAATGGCATTTTTTACCGCTTGACACCCGGCGCGCCGGACTAATAAACTCTGGCGATACCATACAACTATGTAACGTCCCCCAAGGGCGCAGTCGGAGGAACCTCGGTGCTGGAGAATTACCTCCCTATTTTGTTGTTCATTGCAGTTGGGCTGGCTTTCGGCATTGGCCCCATTCTGGCGGGCGGATTGCTGGCACCCAACCGGCCTGACAGCGAAAAACTCTCCCCCTACGAGTGCGGTTTCGAGGCGTTTGAAGACGCCCGGATGAAATTCGACGTGCGTTACTACCTCGTCGCCATCCTCTTCATCCTGTTCGATCTGGAGATTGCCTTCCTCTTCCCCTGGGCCATCGTGCTCGAAGAAATCGGCCTGTTCGGTTTCGTCTCCATGATGGTCTTTCTCGGCATCCTCGTAGTGGGTTTCATCTACGAGTGGATGAGGGGGGCGCTGGAATGGGAGTAAGGCTTTTGAGATGTTGGGCGAGGGGCCCCCTGCAAGCGGGGATCGACCCGGCGAAAAGGCCTGTCCGCGACATACGGCAAGCTGGCCTGTCGCGGATGCTGGCGGAGCGGACCGGGCAATGAGCTTAGAAGGCGTTCTCGAACAGGGCTTCGTCACGGCCAAGGCCGATCAGCTCATCAACTACATGCGCACAGGCTCGATGTGGCCCATGACTTTTGGCCTGGCGTGCTGTGCGGTGGAAATGATGCAGGCGGGAGCCTCGCGCTATGACCTCGATCGCTTCGGCATCGTGTTCCGCCCCAGCCCGCGCCAGTCCGATGTGATGATCGTCGCCGGCACGCTGTGCAACAAAATGGCACCGGCCCTGCGCAAGGTCTACGACCAGATGGCAGAACCGCGCTGGGTGATCTCGATGGGTTCGTGCGCCAACGGCGGCGGTTACTACCACTATTCCTATTCGGTCGTGCGCGGCTGCGACCGCATCGTGCCGGTCGACATCTACGTGCCCGGTTGTCCGCCCACTGCGGAAGCCTTGCTGTTCGGCATCATCCAGTTGCAGAACAAGATCAAGCGCACCAACACCATTGCCCGCTGATATGACGCGTTTCCGTACGCCAGAAGAACTGGCCGTGATCCTTCAAACCGTGCTGGGCGAGCGCGCCGAGCCTGCCTGGGTGCGGCTGGATGAAGTCACGGTCCAGGTCGGGGCCGGGCAATACCTGGAGGTCATGCGCCTGCTGCGCGACCATCCGGATTGCCGGTTCGAGCAGTTGATCGACCTTTGTGGTGTTGACTACTCCGATTTCGGCAATGGCATCTGGGAAGGCCCGCGCTATGCCGTGGTTGTGCATCTGCTGTCACTGACGCACAACCAGCGCCTGCGCGTACGCGTCTACTGCCCCGACGATGCCTTGCCGGTCGTGGCGTCGATGGTCGATGTCTGGCCTGCAGCCAACTGGTTCGAGCGCGAAGCGTTTGATCTGTACGGCATCGTGTTCGAAGGCCATCCCGATTTGCGCCGTATTCTCACGGACTACGGTTTCATCGGTCATCCTTTCCGCAAGGATTTCCCGCTTTCGGGACATGTCGAAATGCGTTACGACCCCACCCAGCAGCGCGTGATCTATCAGCCGGTGTCCATCGACCCGCGCGAAGTCACGCCGCGCATCGTCCGCGATGATTCCTACGGTGGAGATCGCTGATATGGCCGAGATCCGCAATTACACGATGAACTTCGGTCCGCAGCACCCCGCCGCCCACGGCGTGCTGCGGTTGGTGCTGGAACTCGACGGCGAGGTGATCCAGCGCGCCGATCCGCACATTGGCTTGCTGCACCGTGCGACCGAAAAGCTCGCCGAACACAAGACCTTCATCCAGTCCGTGCCGTATATGGATCGCCTCGACTACGTGTCGATGATGGTCAACGAGCACGCCTACGTGATGGCGATCGAAAAGCTCGCGGGTATCGAGGTGCCGATCCGCGCGCAGTACATCCGTGTGATGTTCGACGAAATCACCCGCGTGCTGAATCACCTCCTGTGGCTGGGCGCGCACGCGCTGGACGTGGGCGCGATGACGGTCTTCCTCTACGCCTTCCGCGAGCGCGAAGACCTGATGGACTGCTACGAAGCCGTCTCGGGCGCGCGGATGCACGCGGCGTATTACCGCCCCGGCGGCGTCTACCGCGATCTGCCGGACACGATGCCGCAGTACGCTGCGCAACACACGCGCAATGAAGCCACCCTGAAATCGATGAACGAGAACCGCCAGGGAACGCTGCTCGATTTCATCGAAGATTTCACGAACCGCTTCCCGACTTACGTTGATGAATACGAAACGCTCCTGACCGACAACCGCATCTGGAAACAGCGCACGGTCGGCATCGGGGTGGTCTCGCCCGAGCGTGCCAAGGCCTTGGGCTTCACCGGCCCCATGCTGCGGGGCTCCGGCATCGAATGGGATCTGCGCAAGAAGCAGCCTTACGAAGTCTACGACCGCATGGACTTCGACATTCCCGTCGGCACCAACGGCGACTGCTACGACCGCTATCTGGTGCGCATCGAGGAATTCCGCCAGTCCAACCGCATCATCAAACAGTGCGTGGAGTGGCTGAAAAAGAATCCCGGCCCGGTGATCGTCGACAACCACAAGGTTGCGCCACCCGACCGGCTCTCCATGAAGCAGAACATGGAAGAGTTGATCCACCACTTCAAGCTCTTTACCGAGGGCATGCACGTGCCGGCGGGCGAAGCCTATGCGGCGGTCGAGCATCCCAAGGGGGAGTTCGGCATCTACTTGGTGTCTGACGGCGCGAACAAGCCCTATCGCCTGAAGATCCGTGCGCCGGGCTACGCCCATCTGGCCGCGCTCGATGAAATGGCGCGTGGTCACATGATTGCGGATGTGGTGGCGATCATCGGTACGCAGGACATTGTTTTCGGGGAGATCGACCGCTGATGGCCAAGTCTGATACGGACAGCCCGAGGCTGTCGCAGGAATCCCTGAACCAGATCGACGCCGAAGTCGCCAAGTATCCGGCCGACCAGAAACAGTCGGCCGTGATGGGGGCGTTGCGCATCGCGCAGGGCGAAAAGGGCTGGCTGAGCCGCGAGCTCGTCGAGTACGTGGCGAATCTGCTCGACATGCCGGCGATTGCCGCCTATGAGGTGGCGACGTTCTACAACATGTACGACACCCAGTCGGTGGGACGGCACAAGATCACCGTGTGCACCAATCTGCCCTGTGCGCTGATGGGTGCAAACGAGATCGGCGAACATCTCAAGAAGCGGCTGGGAATCGGCTACGGCGAAACCACCGAGGATGGTCGTTTTACACTGAAGGAAGGCGAATGCATGGGTGCCTGCGGTGACGCGCCCATGTGCCTGCACAACAACCATGTCATGCATACGCATCTCACCCCCGAAACGGTGGATGCCCTGCTGGACAAATTGAAATGACGGGGGCGACGCGATGAGCCTGCTCACTCCCTCGATCAAGGTGTGCTCCTGGACCCAGGATTTCGACGCGCCCGCCTCGCTGGCGACCTATGTGGCCAATGGCGGCTACCAGGCCTTGCGCCGTGTCATCACCGAGAAAATCTCCGGTGACGACATCATTGCCCAGCTCAAGCTCAGTGCGCTGCGTGGTCGTGGGGGCGCAGGTTTCCCGACCGGCCTCAAGTGGAGCTTCATGCCGCGCGCCTTTCCGGGCGACAAATACATCGTCTGCAACAGCGATGAAGGCGAGCCGGGCACCTTCAAGGATCGCGACATCCTGCGCTACAACCCGCACCAGCTGATCGAAGGCATGGCCATCGCAGGCTACGTGCTGGGTGCCAGGGTGGGCTACAACTACATCCACGGCGAGATCTTCGAGATTTACCAGATATTCGAGCGCGCGCTGAACGAAGCGCGCGAGGCAGGCTACCTCGGCGAAAACCTCTTTGGCACCGATTTCTGTTTCCAGCTCCATGCCCACCACGGCTACGGTGCCTACATCTGCGGCGAGGAAACCGCGCTGCTGGAATCCATCGAGGGCAAGAAGGGCCAACCGCGCTTCAAGCCGCCGTTCCCGGCCAGCTTCGGCCTCTACGGCAAGCCGACCACGATCAACAACACCGAGACGCTGGCATCGGTGCCCTGGATCGTGCAGCACGGTGGCCAGGCCTTCCTGGAACTGGGCAAGCCCAACAACGGCGGGGCGAAAATGTTTTCGGTCTCCGGCCACGTCAACAAGCCGGGCAATTACGAAGTGGGTCTCGGCACGCCGTTTGCCGAACTGCTGGAGATGGCCGGAGGCGTGCGCAACGGCCACAAGCTCAAGGCCGTGATTCCGGGCGGATCATCTGCGCCCGTGCTGCCCGGCAACATCATGATGGACTGCACGCTGGACTTTGATTCCATCGCCAAGGCTGGCTCCATGCTGGGTTCGGGCGCGGTGATCGTGATGGACGAAACGGTCTGCATGGTGCGCGCCCTGGAGCGCCTGGCGTACTTCTATTTCGAGGAATCGTGCGGCCAGTGCACGCCCTGCCGCGAAGGCACCGGCTGGATGTATCGTGTCATCCATCGCATCGAGCACGGGCAGGGCAGGCCGGAAGACCTCGATCTGCTGAACAGCGTGGCGAGCAAGATCGGCGGCCATACCATCTGCGCGCTGGGTGATGCGGCCGCGATGCCGGTGCAGAGCTTCCTTAAACATTTCGGCGATGAGTTCGCGTACCACGTCGAACACAAGCGCTGCATGGTGTGAACAGATGGCGACCCTGAATATCGAAATTGACGGCAAACCGCTTCAGGTCGAAAGCGGCGAGACCATCATGGATGCGGCCAACCAGGCCGGCATTCCGATTCCGCATTTCTGCTACCACAAGAAACTGTCGATTGCCGCCAACTGCCGCATGTGCCTCGTACAGGTGGAAAAGGCACCGAAGCCGCTGCCGGCCTGCGCCACCCCCGTGACCGACGGCATGAAGGTCTTCACGCGCTCGGATTACGCCGTCCAGGCGCAGAAAAGCGTGATGGAGTTCCTGCTCATCAACCATCCGCTCGACTGTCCGATCTGCGACCAGGGCGGCGAATGCCAGCTTCAGGATTTGGCGGTGGGCTATGGCGGCTCGTCTTCGCGCTATCAGGAAATCAAGCGCGTGGTACGCGAGAAGAACCTCGGCCCCCTGATTGCCACCGACATGACACGCTGCATCCATTGCAGCCGCTGCGTGCGCTTTGGCCAGGAGATCGCCGGCGTGATGGAACTCGGCATGGCCGGTCGCGGCGAGCACACCGAGGTGATGCCATTCCTGGAAACCCAGGTGGCGTCCGAGCTTTCGGGCAACGTCATCGACCTGTGCCCGGTCGGCGCGCTCACCAGCAAGCCCTTCCGCTACAGCGCCCGCACCTGGGAGCTCTCCCGCCGTCCCTCGATCAGCCCGCACGACAGCCTGGGCTCCAATATCGAGGTGCACGTCAAGGACAACAAAGTGATGCGTGTGCTGCCGGCGGACAACGAGGACGTCAACGAATGCTGGCTCTCTGACCGGGACCGTTTCTCCTACGAAGGCCTGAATACCCCCGAGCGGCTCACCTGGCCGATGGTGAAACAGGACGGCCAGTGGATCGAAACCGACTGGCAGAGCGCCCTGCAATTCGTCGCCGACAAGCTCAAGACCTTTGCGCCGGAAGACGTCGGCGCACTGTCGACACCTTACCGTCCCGCTGAAGAGCTCTTCCTGCTGCAAAAGCTGATGCGGGGCTTGGGCAGCGGCAACGTTGACCATCGCCTGCGGCATTCGGATTTCTCGCTCGACGAGCAGGCCACGGGCGGTTTCTGGCTGGGCATGCCAGTCACGTACATGTCGCGCCTCAATCGCATGCTGGTGGTGGGCTCCAACCTGCGCAAGGATCATCCGCTGATGGCGCACCGCATCCGTGAATCGGTGCGCTGGTACGGCGAGCTCAACCTCATCAATGCCCACGAGGATGAATTCCTCGGCAAGGTGCACGCCAAGCGCATCGTGCCGCCGTCGCAACTGGCCGCGACGCTGGCGGGCGTCTGCGTGGCGCTGGCCGAACTGAAAAACCAGCCGGTGCCGGCGATTGCCGCCGCCTATCTCGAGCACGGCGGCGTCGTTGACGATACCGCCCGCCGGATGGCGGCCAGCCTGGCCGGGGGCGGCCAAGGCGCAACGGATGGGGGGCGCGCCGTTTTCCTCGGCAACATGGCGCAGCACCATCCCACTTCCGCCCAGATACATGCCCTGGCGCAGGAAGTTGCGCAACTGGCCGGTGCGAGCTTTGGCGTGCTGGGCGAGGCCGCCAACAGCGTCGGGGCCATGGCCGTCGGCGCAGTCCCGCATCACGGCCCCCTGCGCAGCAGCGCCATCCGGGGCAAGAACGCCGCCGAGATGCTGGCACACTCACTCAAGGCCTACCTGCTGCTGGCGGTGGAAGCCGAACTCGATACCCATGATCCGGTGACGGCACTACAAAGCATCGCCGGGGCCGATTTTGTCGTGGTCATGTCACCCTACAAGGGCAAGTCGCTCGACTACGCCGATGTGCTGCTGCCGATTGCCCCCTGGACCGAAACCTCCGGCACCTTCATCAATACCGAAGGCCGGGTGCAGAGTTTCAGTGCAGTGGTCAAACCGCTGGGCGAAACCCGCCCGGCGTGGAAAGTGCTGCGTGTGCTGGGCAACCTGCTGGGTCTGGCCGGGTTCGACCACAATGATTCGAAGGATGTGCTGCGCGACGCGCTGGGCGATACGCCGACCGGCAATGTGCAGGCTTATCTCTGCAACGAGATCGGCCCTGTCGCGGCGGCCCCGGTCGCACCCGGTCCGGGTCTGGAGCGGGTGGCCGAAGTGCCCATCTACCAGACCGATGCCGTAGTGCGGCGTTCGCCGTCGCTCCAGCGCACGCTGGATGCGTCGCTGCCGGTGGCGCGCATGCACAGCCAGCTGATCGCCCGGCTTGGCCTGACCGAGAACGGACGCGTGTCGGTGCGCCAGACGGCGTCGGCGCTCACCCTCAAGGTTGAACGGGATGACCACCTGCCCGACAACTGCATACGCGTGCCGTGCGGCCACCCGCTGACGGCCCATCTGGGCCCGATGTTCGGCCCGATCACGGCGGAGCCTGTCTGATGGAGGCCGGACTGATGCAAAGCGCAGGCGTGGACTGGGCGGCGATCCAGACCGTGGTGTGGACGCTGATCAAGATCATGGCCGTGGTCGTGCCGCTGATGCTGGCAGTGGCCTACCTCACCTACGCCGAACGCAAGGTCATCGGCTGGATGCAGGTGCGCATCGGCCCGAACCGGGTGGGGCCGCTGGGCCTCTTGCAGCCGATTGCCGATGGCCTGAAGCTGTTGATGAAGGAAATCATCATCCCGTCGGGCGCGAACAAGGGCCTGTTCGTGCTGGGCCCCATCCTGGCCATCGCGCCCGCGCTCGCGGCCTGGGCGGTGATTCCCTTCACCGACAGCCTGGTGCTGGCCAACATCAACGCCGGCCTGTTGTACGTGATGGCGATCACGTCGATGGGGGTCTACGGCGTCATCATTGCCGGCTGGGCCTCCAACTCCAAG
>JBEQCD010000012.1:0-42249 GCA_041639515.1 Hydrogenophilales bacterium
CCTCGTCGACCGGGGATTGCGGCGCGCCGCTGCTGTCCTCGACGACGATGCCGGAGGACGGCCCGATCCCCACCCCGACCACGGTCTGGGTCAGCGGGCTGTCGCTGGGGTCAGGCGCAACCGGTTTGGCCGGCGTGTAGGCCGGTGCCTTGTCTTTGCCTTTTTTGAAAAACGAGAGTGCCACGGGTACTGAATCGGACAGATGGCGGAAAAGTTGAATGTCGAGTCTAGCCGCCCCGTGCGCTCGCGACAACCCGGAGCAGACTCGCTGCCAGCGCAACGGCCGCCAGGCTGACGACAATCGCGGGGCCGGTCGGCCAGTCAGTGAGCGCAGACAGCCCCAGGCCGGCCGCGTAGCCCGACGCCCCGATCAGGAAGGCCGGCAGCAGCCAGCGCCGGGCCAGCCCCAGCGTGGCGAGCGCGGGCAGGATCAGGCTGGCGAACACCAGATAGATGCCGACGAGCTGGACCGACGCGGTGATGGCCAGCGCGAACAGCGCATAAAAGCCCGCGCTGCCGGGGCGGCCGCGCACCACCAGCGGCCGCCAGGCGAGACCAATCGCGAGCGTGATCGCGGCCGCCACCGCAAGCTGGCTGTCTGTCACCCAGAGAATCTGGCCGACCAGCAGGGTTTGCAGAGCCTCGCCGCCATGCGGGTCGCTGGCCATCAGCAGGGTGGCGAGGCTCGCCACCACTACAAAGGCCGAGCCGATCAGCGCTTCCTGCCGCGCCGGCCAGCGCCGGTCGCAGGCCGCCAGCAGCCCGGCCCCCGCCAGTGCCGCCGCAAAGGCGGTGGCCTGGACCTGCCAGGCGGTTTCCCAGCCGGCCGCGTGGGCGGCAATGACGCCCAGACCGGCAAACTGCGCAATCGCCAGGTCGAGAAACACGATGCCGCGCTGCAGGACCCGTCGCCCCAGCGGAATGTGCGTCGCCAGAACCAGCAGGCCGGCCAGCAGTGGCGCAAACAGGAGCGAGGGATCGAGCGCGGCGGTGTTCATGTCGGCGTCGGCGAGGGCTCAGCGCAAACCGGCGAGCAGCTTGCTCACAGTGGAATCGAACAGGCCGAACAGGTCCCCGCTATGGGCGTCACCCCCCACGGTGAACGGCAGCACGACCGGTGCGAGTCCGGCCTGGTCCGCAATCCAGGCACTGGGGCGCGATGGCTGGTAGGCCGCCCGCAACACCATTTTTGCCGGGATGGCGGCCAGCCGGGCTTTCACGTCGGCCAGCTGTCCCAGGCTGGGGGCGACGCCGGGTTTGGCTTCGAGCACGGCCACGCGCTTGAGCCCGAGCCAGCGTTCCAGATACGGGAACGCGTCATGCTGCACCACCACCGGCACACCTTTGAGCGGTGCGGCCTGGCCTTCCCAGCGGGCGATGGCGGCATCCCAGCGGATGGCAAAGTCGGCCCAGCGCGCGCGGTAATGCGCGGCTTGGCCCGGATCGAGCGTGGCCATGCGTGCTGCGAGCGCCGCGCCGATGCGGCTGAAGTTGCGTGGGTCGGTCTGGATGTGCGGGTTGCCGGCGGCGTGCACGTCGCCAGCCGAGCGGTCGAGCACGGTGGGCTTTTCCAGCAGCGTGACGTAATCGGCTGCCAGGAACTGGCCGGGCTGACCGGTCTGGATGGCGCGGTTGCCGGCGTCGGCGAGGATCACCGGCAGCCAGCCGATTTCCAGTTCGGCCCCGGTGCAGGCGAGGAGGTCGGCGCTGCGCGCCCGCGCAATCAGCGAGGGACGGGCCTCGATGCGGTGCGGGTCCTGGTAGGCGGTGGTGGCGGTGTAAACGCTCACCTTGTCGCCGCCGATGGCGCTGGCGAGCGCGCCCCATTCGGGTTCGCAGGCAAAGACCTTGAGCGCGGCGTGCGCGCCTCCGCTGCACGCCAGCCCGAGCACGATGCCCAGGCGGAGCAGGATGCGAGTAGGGTTCATGATGATGTCCTCAGAACTTGTGCGCGCCGTGGCTGCCCAGGCTCATGATGTACTGCACGTAGAACTGGTTCTCGTCGATGCCCTGTTGCGCCTCGTCACGCGAGTATTGCAAGCGCAGGCGCGAAAATTCCGACGGGCTGTAGTCGAGCATCAGGCTGTGACGGCGCGGATCGTAGTCGGCCAGTGTCTCGAAGGTGTTGCCGGCGTCGCTGCCATTGAAATCGACGTCGCCGCGCAGCAGCCGGTCATAGCGGTAGCCCACGCGCCATTGCGGCATGAACTGGTAGACCGCCTGGGTGTAGAAGCCGGACTGGTCGGCGGCGAAGGGCGCGGTGAGGCCGCCGGTGCACAGGCTGGGATTGGCCGGGTCGGCATCGTCGCAGGCGAGGTCGCCCGATTCCTTGCGCTGGAAGTATTCCGCCGCGAACTTGAAGTTCTGCTGCGTCGGGTTGCCGTTGGGGGCCCATTTCCAGACGAAATCGGCGAGCCAGGTGCGGCTCTTGCCGGAAAAATCGCCTGCCACTTCAATGTCGTTCACATCGTGCGATTCGAATTCGCGGCCGTTCGGACGGGCGCGCAGCCACGACAGGCCGGCGCGCCAGCTGTTCGATGTACCGACGTCGCCGCCGACGTGGCCGAACAGCGCCACGCTGTTGGCGCCGTTGCCGCCATTGTTGGTGGCGGGGAAGGCATTGCCGTTGCCCAGTTCCGCGCCCAGTTCCAGGAAGGTGTTGGTCGGGGCCAGCCATTTCAGCTGCACGCCGTCCTGCACGTAGCCTTCGCCGAACAGCACTTCGTACATGAGATTGTTGGTGGCGAAATCCCAGGCGTGCGGATGCTGCTCGTTCTGGTAGCCGATGCCGGATTTGTAGCGCCCGCCCTTCACCGACAGGCCCTGGCCCAGGCTCGAGGTCTGGAACCAGGCCTCCTCGACTTCAACCTCGCCGTCGGCCAGCACGGCATTCAGGTAACCCCGGAAATAGGGGTCCACGCTGGCCGACAGCACCAGTTCGCTGCCATCAACCGAAAAGCCGCGTTCGCTGCCGCCGTGGCTGTGCTCGCCCGCGCCGACAAAGCCGCTGACGAAGCGCTCGTCGCGATTCTCCAGGTGGGCGTACTTGCCCTGCAGGATGAGCGAGACATCGGGATTGAACCCGCGTCGGGCAGTGGACGGGTCGGCAGCCGGTTCTGCTGCCGGTGCGGCCTGGACGGCGGCGGTCTTGGCTTCGGTTTGCTGCAGGCGCGTTTCCAGCGCCTGGATGCGCGCCTCGTAGGCGGCTTTCATGTCTTTGAGTTCGGCGCGCAGCGCATCGAGGTCGGAATTGGCGTAAGCCGGAAAGGCAGCCGCGAGCGCGGCCGCCAGCAAGGCGGGACGGTACATGGTGAGACTCCGTAGAACGAACGAGGATAGCCGCGACGAGTCGCGGGGACGGTTCAGGCGGAGTGGATGGGGGGCGCGCGGGCGCTGGGGGTCGGGCCGCGGGTTTGCGGGGAATGCGGGAGGACGTCGAGTGCAGGGGCCAGAGGGGCGGCGGCCGGCAAGCCGGACAGCGGGGCGGTCGGCAGCCCGGTGCCCAGCGAGGCCTGTCCCACGCACAGCTCGCAGGCGGTACCCGGCGCGTGGTCGGGGTCGTGATGCCCCAGATGGGCCAGCGCGTGCGCGAAGGCTGCCGACTGGCCCAGGAACAGGGCCAGTGCGACGAACCAGGCAGCAAGGTGGCGGCGGGCGGGCATGGCGGGATTCTAACGCTTCTCGACCGGGGGTACAGGATCGTAACCGTGGGCGCAGCCGGGGCGGCAGCGGGCGATGCGTCTGGCGGCGAGCCATGCGCCCTTGAGCGCGCCGTGTGTCTCGATGGCTTCCTTGCCGTATTCCGAACAGGTGGGCAGATAGCGGCACTGCCGGCCCAGCCAGGGCGACAGCGCCAGCTGATAGACGCGGATGGCCCCGACCAGCACGCGTTGGGCAAGATTCATTGCGACGCCTCCGGTGGCTGCGGGGCGACCTGCGTTGCAGCGCCGGAAAAATCGCGCAGCAGTTTTTCGACAAAGGCCGGGTCGAGGTCGCGGGTGATGAAGACGAAGCGGCTTGCCCGGGGGTGATCAGAGCCGGCGTCGTCGTCGGGCCAGGCGTCGAGTTTCACCTCGGGGTAGAGCACGTGCTGCACGCCGTGCAGCACCACCGGCTGCGTTTCGCCGACCAGATTCACCAGCGCCTTGAAGCGCAGCAGGTTCTCGGCGCGAAAGCTGGTGAGCATGGATAGCGCCGCGTGCAGGCCATAGGGATCGAGTGGCGTGTCGAGTACCACGGAAAACGCGCGGATGCGGTTGTCGTGCGGGGCCTGCACCGGCCGCGCACCCGGCAGGCCTCCGCGTGCGGGCCGGTAGCGGCTGGCCTGCAACCAGCGGGCCACATCGGCTGATTTTGTCTCGGCGTTCCACAGCCCCAGGTTCTGGATGCGGGCCGGGTCGATTTCGCCGTTCGTGACGGTGACGATCTCGGCCGCCGGATTCAGGCTGGCGAGCCGGGCGGTCAGCGCGGCCACCGTGTCGGCCGGGGCGAGGTCGGTCTTGGTGAGCAGCAGCCGGTCGGCGACCGACACCTGCTTCACCGCCTCGAAGTGTTCGTCGAGCTGGCCCATGCCGAACAGGGCATCGACCGTGGTGACCACGCCGTCGAGGCGGAAACGTGCGCGTATCCAGCGGTCGTTGAGCAGGTTGTCGAGCACCGGCGCAGGGTCGGCGATGCCGGTGGTTTCGATGATCACGCGCTCGAACGCCGGCACGTCGCCCTTCTGGCGTGCCATCCACAGATTCTTCAGGGTCGGCGACAGGCTGCCGGAAATCGTGCAGCACACGCAGCCGCCGGAAAGCAGCGCCATCGGGCCGTCCATTTTTTCGAGCAGCTGATGGTCGAGCGCCACTTCGCCGAACTCGTTCATCAGGATGGCGGTGCGCGGCAGCACCCGCACCAGGTGGTTCAGAACCGTGGTCTTGCCGCTGCCCAGAAACCCGGTGAGCAGGGTGACGGGGATCGGAGCGTCGTGCGCCGGAATCATTTTTTCTTTTTCTCGACGTAGGGTTCGACCCGCGCCGCCCGCATCCGGTAGCCGGCGTCGCCCATTTCGGTTTTGGAGAGCGCCAGCTCCAGCGCGCCCTCGATCCACACGGCGTCCATGTAGGTTTTCATTTTCACCGGCTTGTCCGGCACCACGTGGATGATCTGGTTGGCGGGCGGCGGTGGCACGTGGATGCAGGCGCCAAAGTAAGGCACCAGCAAGAATTCCTTCAGTTCCTTCTTGCCGTATTCCAGCGGCACCATGAAACCCGGGATGCGGATCGGCTTGCCGGCGATGGCCGGGTTGGCCGGGGCGTTGTTCCACATGCGCTTGAGCGTGTCGAGCGCTTCCATTGCGCGCGGGTCTTCGTCGGACAACTGGTCGAGCTTCAGTCCTTCGAGTGCCTTGGCAGGATTCCAGTTGGGCGGAAGCAAATCGTCCCAGCTGATCTCGCGCGCCTTGCCCGCGCTCTGGGCCGGCGCGTCGAGGCGGTCGCCCACCTTGTAGTCGGCGGCGTGGGCGGGAAGGGTGAGGCAGAACCCGCACAACAGAATCAAACGCAACATGATGAGTCCTCAGATTTTCGGGGTCAGCCCGTCGGCGAGCGAGGCGCGGTAGGCGCGCCAGGCGGGAAGCAGACTGGCCACGAAGCCCGCGATTATCGCGCCGCCGAGCAGAAAAAGCTCGCGCTCGCCCGGCAGGCGGGCGGCCAGCGCGAGCCCGTAGCGCGCTTCGAGCACGGGGCCGGCCAGCACGATCAGGCCGGTGAGCAGCACCAGGCCGAGCAGGGCACCGGCGATGACCAGTCCTGCGCCTTCCAGCATGAGCAGGGCCAGAATGTCGCGCGGGCGCGCACCGACCGCACGCAGGATCGCCAGCTCGCGGCGGCGCTGGTCGAGTGAGGCCAGCACGACGGCCACCAGCCCGGCGAGGCCGACGGCGACCACCAGTGCCGACACCGCGAACAGCACGCGTTCGACCTGCGCCAGCATGTCCCACAGCTGCGCCAGCGCCACGCCGGGCAGCACCGCCATCAGCGCTTCGTCGCGGTTCTGGTTGACCCAGCGCTGCACGCCGAATACGGCGGCGCGCGATTTCAGGCCGACGATGGCGGCGGTGACGGTCTTGGGCCGGAGATCGAATTTCTGTACGAATTCGGCAGGGATGGAAAGGCCCGGCATGGGCGCGCCGCCCTGCCAGTCGAGATGGATCGCTTCCATGGCGGCCAGGCTGATGTGGACGGTGCGGTCTACCGGCGTGCCGGTGCGGGCGAGGATGCCGACCACGGTGAAAGGCTTGTCGGCGTGGTCGGTCAGGCCCGATTCGCCGCTGCCGTGCGCGAGCGTGATGCGGTCGCCCGGCTGGTAACCCAGCGCATCGGCTACTTCTGCGCCGATCACGGCTTCGAAGACTGCCTGGAACGGGCGGCCGCGCTGGAGAACCAGCGGCCGTTGCTCGCCGGTGCGGAAGTGGTCGAAATAGGCCTGTGTCGTGGCCAGCACAGGAAAGCCCCGGTGCGAATCGCCGAGCGAGAGCGGAATCACCCAGGCCACGGCGGGATGGGCGGACAGCTTTTCCACGCTGGCCCATTGCATGTCCTGGCTGGCCTCGCCCAGGCGAAAAACCGAATACAGCAGCAGTTGCAGCGGGCTGCCGCGTGCGCCCACGATGAGGTCGGCACCGGACACCGATTGCTCGAAGCCGTTGCGGGCTTCGTCGCGCAGCCGTTCGACGCCCAGCAACAGCATGACCGACAGGGCCATGGCCACAATCGCGAGCGCCAGGCTGGCGCGGCGGTTCCAGGCGCTTTGTGCGGCCAGGCGGAGCAGTGGCGTCATGTTGCCTGCCTGCCCGTGGTGTCGATGCGGTTGAGCCCGACGTGGTTGATTTCTGCCATGGCCAGTGTGCGGTCGAAGTGGGCGGCGAGCCGCGCGTCGTGGCTGACGAACAGCAGTGCCGCGCCGCTGGCCGCGCATTCCCGGCGCAGCAGGTCGAGGAAGGCCGCCTGCCGGGCGGCGTCGAGTGCGGAAGTGGGTTCGTCGGCGATCACCAGTTCGGGGCGGCCGATGAGTGCGCGTGCGGCCGCCACGCGCTGCTGCTGGCCGACCGAGAGCGCGGTGGCCGGGCGGGTCCACAGCGCCGCATCGAGGTCGAGCTGGGCGAGGAGCTGTCCGGCGGCCTCGCGCGGCGCACCGGCGCGGGTCGCGCGCCGCCCGGAAAAGCGGCAGGGCAGCATCACGTTGTCGAGCACCGACAGATACGGAATGAGGTTGAACTGCTGGAAGATCAGGCCGATGTGGTCGGCGCGGAAGCGGTCGCGTGCCGCGCCGGGCAGGCTGGAGAACGGGGTGTCCAGAACACGCAGTTCGCCACGCTGCGGCACCAGCACGCCGGCCAGCAGATTGAGCAGGGTGCTCTTGCCCGAACCCGAGGGACCGTGCAGGAAGACCTGCTCACCCGGGGCCAGATCGAGGTGGGGGATGTCGAGGCAGGGCGTGGAGCCCCAGTCGTAGCGCAGCGCACGCGCACCGACGAGCGCGGCGTTCATGTCACCAGCGCACCACGCGCTGTTGCGGCGTGAGTCGGGCGGCGGTCTGGCCGCTGGGCGCGGCGACTTCCACCTGCAGGCGCTTGAGTCGCGGGAAGGCATCGAACAGTTCGACGCGCAGCTCGCGCAGCCGGGCCGGGGTGCTGCACCGGAAGGTGTATTCGGCTTCGATGTCGGCATGTCCATCGCTGCGGGCACTGGCGGCGGGCGCAGCGTCGAACAGCGGTGAGCGGATGCGCGCCTGCACCGGTGTGCAGCCGGCGGCGGCCGCAGGCCGGAACAGCGCGGCAGTGGCTTCGAGGCTGCGTTTCACCTGCGTGGCCGCCTCGCGCTCGCGCGGGGTGCGGGGTGCGTGTTCAAAGCCCAGCAGGCTGTCGGCGGGAGCGTCGAGCATCAGGGTCAGGGTCGGCCCGTCGACCGCAACCGCGAGGCTGGCCTGGCCGTGAACATGGGCGTGGGCCGGCGCGGCGGTCAGTAGAGCAAAAACGGCGATGGCGAGGAGACGGGCTGTGGGGGTCAATGGAGTTCGGTCTCGATGTCTTCGGGGGCGTCTTTTTCCCAGACCGGGAAGGGATCGTGAAGTTTCACCCAGCCGGCTCGACCCCGTGCCATCTCGGCATCGGTCAGCAGGCAGGCGTCGAGTTTCGCACGGATGTCAGCCTCGTCCATCTCCATGCCGATGAAGACCAGTTCCTGCCGCCGGTCGCCCCAGTCGCCCTGTGATTTTTCGGCGATGCGGGCGCGGTGGTCGGCATCCTGCGGCCAGTGTTCCTGCGGCACGGCGTCCCACCAGTAGCCGGCCGGGCCGTGGCGGCACGCGCCGCCGGCCTGGCTCCACGAGCCGGCAAGTTCGGGGCGCGAGGCAAGCCAGAAGAAGCCCTTGCTGCGCACCACGCCCGCCCATTCGCTGTGAATCAGATTCCAGAAACGCTCGGGGTGAAAGGGCCGGCGAGCCTGATAGCTGAAGCTGGCGATGCCGTATTCCAGCGTTTCGGGGACGTGTTCGCCGCGCAGTTCGGCGAGCCAGCCGGGGGCAAGGCTTGCAGCTTCAAAATCAAACAGCCCGGTGTCGAGTACGGTGTCGAGCGGCACCTTGCCGAAATGCGCCAACTCGATTTTCGCGCGCGGGTTGAGCGATTGCAGCATGGCCATCAGGCGGTCGAGATCGGCCTGCGGCACGAGGTCGGCCTTGTTGACGACGAGCACGTCGCAGAATTCGATCTGCTCGACCAGCAGGTCGACGACGGTGCGGTCGTCTGCGTCGCCGAGCGATTCGCCGCGCTGTTGCAGCAGATCGGACGAGGCGTAGTCGCGCAGGAAGTTGTACGCATCGACCACGGTGACCAGGGTGTCGAGCCGCGCGACGTGGGCGAGTGAGACGCCGGTTTCGTCTTCGAAGGTGAAGGTTTCGGCGACGGGCAGCGGCTCGGAGATGCCGGTGGATTCGATGACGAGCTGGTCGAAGCGGCCATCTTTTGCCAAGGCGGCGACTTCTTTCAAGAGGTCTTCGCGCAGGGTGCAGCAGATGCAGCCGTTGCTCATTTCGACCAGCTTTTCTTCGGTGCGCGAGAGTGCCGCGCCGCCTTCGCGCACCAGCGCAGCGTCGATGTTGACTTCGCTCATGTCGTTGACGATGACGGCGACGCGGCGGCCTTCGCGGTTGTTGAGAATGTGGTTCAGAAGCGTGGTCTTGCCGGCACCGAGAAAGCCGGACAGCACGGTGACGGGGAGGCGGGAATCGGCAGCAGGCTGGGTCATGACGTGTCCTTCAGAAGCCGCAATACTGTTCGGGCATGGCGGAGGAGTGGTGGTGGGTGATGCGCCAGCGGCCGGCGACCGGCCGATAGACGAAGGTGTAGCGCGCGACCACGTCGCGGCCGTCGGCAAACCGGAAGGCATAGCTGCCCATGTCGACGAGCATGTCCCAGCCGGTCTGGGTGTGGCGTTCGAGGATGCGGCCTTGCGGCGCACCCGCCATGAAGTGGACGAAATAGTCGCGGATGCGGGCATGGCCCACGCGCACGTCGTCTTCGGCCGTGGGCAGCAATACGGCTTCGGGGCAGTAGAGCTGGACGATGGCATCCGGGTTGCCGCTGTGCAGGGCCTGGTTCCAGTCGTCGAACAGGCGGACGGCGTCCGGCACCAGCGGTGCATGAGGTGTGGCGGTCGGCGCTGCGTGCGCCTGGCGGGGGTGGAAGCTCGAGGTGATGTGGGCCATGGGATGAGGACACGAAGGGTCAGGTGAGGCAGGCGTCGAGCCCGCTGCGGATTTCGCTTTCGGGCAGGTCACGCCCGATGAATACGAGGGTGGATGACGGTGTGGTCCCGGCGGGCCAGGGCCGCACGCGGTCGCCGTAGACCGTCATGTGGACGCCTTGCAACGCGGTCATCTCGGGTTCGTTCGCGAGATGGAGCAGGCCTTTGTAGCGCAGCAGGTTTTGATGGTGGCGGGCGATGAGCTGGGCCATGAAATCTTCCAGCCGGGCCTCGTCGAAGGGGCGCGGGCTGGTGTAGACCAGCGCACGGATGTCGTCGTGGTGGTGGGCATGGCTGTCCTGCAGGAAGCCCGGTTCGAGTTCGAGCAGCGAGGAAAGATTGAACGCGCCGATGTCGAGCAGGCTGTGCAGCGGCAGGTCGCCCAGGGTCATCGAATAGGTGGGCGCACGCGGATTGAGCCGGATCAGGCGGCGCACCAGTTCGGCGAAGCGCGGCTCGTCGGTGCGGTCGCGTTTGCCGATGAGCAGCAGATCGGCGTAGGCAACCTGTTCGCGCGCGCTGGCGTGCGCGTCGAGCTGGCGCATGGCGTGTTCGGCATCGATGACGGTCAGCAGGGCGTCGAGCCGGAAGTGCGCATGCACGGTGGCGTCGGCGAAGAAAGTCTGGATGACCGGGGCCGGGTCGGCGAGCCCGGTGGTTTCGATCAATACCCGGTCGAGGTGCAGGGTGCCGGCGGCGATGCGCTGGCTGAAGTCGCCGAGGATACGGATAAGGTCGCCGCGCACGCTGCAACAGATGCAGCCGTCGTTGAGCTCGACCACTTCGGCTTCGCGGGCGAGCAGGGCGTGGTCGATGGCCGCTGCGCCGAATTCGTTCTCGATCACGGCGATTTTTTCCGTGGGGCGCGCAGCGAGGATGCGGTTGATCAGCGTGGTTTTCCCGCTGCCGAGAAACCCCGTGATGACCGTGACGGGAATGGGTGATTCAGTGTGCATGGCCCAGGGCGTGTCCGAAGATAACCGCGCTGCCACCGGCGAGCATGAGCGCGCCCTGCCAGGCGCTCGCGGCCAGCCCGTGGCGCGTGTGCAGCACCGGCACCAGACTGGCGATGGCGATGTAGAGAAAGCTCGCGGCGGCCAGTGTCAGCACCACCGGCAGCACGGCTTGTGCGGAATCGAGCAGGAGATAGCCCGTTGCGCCACCGGCGACCGTGGCCAGGCCCGAGGCCAGATTGAGCAGCAGCGCGCGACGCTTGGAGAGGCCGGCGGCTACCAGTACGGCAAAGTCACCCAGTTCCTGCGGAATTTCGTGCAGGGCCACGGCCACGGCAGTGGCGAAGCCCAGACGCGGATCGG
Organism: Hydrogenophilales bacterium; assembly: GCA_041639515.1. GTDB lineage: Bacteria > Pseudomonadota > Gammaproteobacteria > Burkholderiales > Thiobacillaceae > Thiobacillus. The sequence continues at coordinate 11,108 of JBEQCD010000012.1, forward strand.
CGAGGAAGGCGGCGGCAATCAGCACGCCGTCGACGAAATTGTGCAGGCCGTCGCCGAGCACGATGGCGGGAACCACTGCTCGCAACGGGCCGTCGTGCGTGTGCCGGGCACGGGCCAGCTTGTCGAGCAGGAAGAATGCACCCAGGCCGACCGCGAGCCAGCCGCCCAGCTCGTGCGCGTCCAGTCCGCGTTCCAGCGCTTCCGGAATCATGCCCAGCAAGGCAGCGGCGGTCAGGGCACCGACGGCAAACGCCAGCCAGGTGTCCGGACGCGGCTTGACCCAGCCCCAGGCCATGCCTGCGGCCAGCAGCACCGAAAGCAGGCCGCCCGCCGCGCTGGCAAGCAGAATCAGGGTCAAGGTCATGGCTGTTTGTGCAACAAAGTTGCATTCATGGACGAATGAGGGATGCGCATAACGGGACCCTCAGGAGGTGTGGGTGCAGTCCGCGCAGCGGCCGTGCAGGGTGAGATCGACCCGGCGGGTTTCGAACCCGGACGGCGTGGCGGGTGGGGCGGCGGGCTCGGGCAAACAGAACAGGCGGCCGCATTCATCGCATTCGAAGTGCGCGTGGCCGCCATGGCCTGCGTGCCCATGCGACACGCTGAATCGGCGCACACGGTCCTGGCCGGTCACGCTGTGGGCGAGACCCTGCTCCACTAGCCAGTCCAGCACACGATAAAGGGTCACCTTGTCGAGCGGTCGCCCGGCAGCCGTGGCCTGGGCCATGAGGGCGTGGTGCGACTGCGCGGACTGGGCGGCCAGCAGCATGCCCAGCACCTGGACGCGCGCAGCTGTGGCGACGGCAGCGCGTGCTTCGATCAGTCGGGTCGCGTTGTCAGACAGGGAGGAGACCATGCGGGCATTCTAGGCTGGCGGGTGAGGGTATGCAATTCAGTTGCACGGCCGGGTGGAAAAAACCCCCTGAAACAGGGGGCAACTGCAACGCTCAGGCGTGCAGTTTTTCCATTTTTTCGTGGCGTTCCTGCGCCTCGATCGAATACTCGGCCGTGGGGCGGGCCAGCAGGCGCGGCAGGCCGATGGGGTCGCCGGTTTCGAGGCAGTAGCCGAACTCGCCCGATTCGATGCGCGCCAGCGCCTTGTTGATCTTTTTCAGAAGCTTGCGCTCGCGGTCGCGCACACGCTGTTCGAGCATGTTTTCCTCTTCGACCGTGGCGCGGTCGTTGGGGTCGGCAAAGTTCTCGTTTTCTTTCAGGTGCTCGCCGGTATCGGCAGCATTGGCCAGCATCTCGTCACGCAGGGTTTCGAGACGGGCGCGAAAGAATTCGAGCTGCGCCTTGTTCATGTAATCCGAATCCGGCATTTTCAGCAGGGCGGCTTCGGTCAGGGGTTTGGTTGATGCGGGCATTGATCGAGCTCCAACGTGGCGTCCTTATTCCAGTGGCCAATAACCCTTACGGCAAATTGGCCAAGGCGGGAGTCTGAACGTCCTTGGCTCAGGATGCAAGCCCAATCCGATGACAATCCGGATAGGCATAAGAATCAAACGATTGCGCCATAATCACCGGATGAACCGATATCTGCTCATCTTCCTCCTGCCCGGTCTGTTTCTGGCCGGGTGTGACCGCCAGACCGCAGCCCCCGAACCCGACATCCGGCCTGTACGGGCGGAACAGCTGGCGTGGGGAACCGCCGCCGAACGCATCCGTTACGCCGGTGAAATTCGCGCCCGGCACGAAACCGATCTGGCCTTCCGGGTGGGGGGGCGGGTGCAGAGCCGCAAGGTGGAAGTGGGGTCGCAGGTTATGGCCGGACAGATCATTGCCACACTTGATCCCAGCGATTACGCATTGGCCGCGCGCGCGGCGCGTTCGCAACTGGCGGCGGCGGAAGCCGAGGCGAAACTGGCGGACGAAGATCTGAAACGCTTTACCGAACTGCGCGCGAAAAACTTCATCGCCCAGGCTGAACTGGACCGGCGCAGCACGACGGCGGTGGCAGCAGCAGCGCAGGTGCGCGCCCTGCGCGCCGAAGCTACGCGGCAGGGCAACCAGACCGACTACACGCAGCTGACTGTGCCGCACGCCGGCGTGCTGACGGCGGTGTCGTTCGAAGCCGGCCAGGTGGTGGCGGCGGGCCAGCCGGTGGCCCGGCTGGCCCAGGCGGGCGCGCGCGAGGTGCGCATCGACGTGCCGGAAAATGCGCTCGATGGCTTGCGCCGCGCGAAGGCGCTGAACGTGCGCCTGTGGTCGTCACCGGACAAGGTCTACGCTGGTCGACTGCGCGAACTCGCACCGATGGCCGACCCAGCGACCCGCACCTACGCCGCGCGGATTGCCCTTGCCGCGCCGGACGCGGCGGTGAAGCTGGGCATGACCGCGACCGTCGAGGTCGCTGCTGCCGCCGCGTCCAGCCTGTCGGTGGCGCAGAGCGCACTGTTCCGGGTGAACGGCCGGCCGGAAGTCTGGGTGGTGAACCCGCAGACCGGCGAAGTTTCCGCCCGCGCGGTGGAACTCGGCGTGCTCGACGGTGAACGTGCGGCCGTGCGCTCGGGGCTGGCAGTCGGAGAGTGGGTGGTGACGGCAGGCGTGCACAAGCTCGCCCCGGGTCAGCGCGTGCGGCTGGTCAAATGAGCGCGGCACCGCGCTTTACGCCCGGACCGGGCAATCTGTCGCGTTGGGCCATCGAACATCCGGCGCTGCTGCGCTTCCTGGTCGTACTCATCCTGCTGCTCGGCGTGCGTTCGTATTTCCATCTGGGCCAGGCCGAGGATCCGCCGTTCACCTTCAAGACCATGCTGATTCAAGCGCAGTGGCCGGGCGCGACGGCGCAGGAGGTGTCGGAGCAGCTCACCGAGCGGATCGAGAAGACGCTGCAGGAAATGCCCGAACTGGATTACGTGCAGAGCTACGCCCGCGCGGGCGAAACCGCGCTGTTCGTGAACATCAAGGAAACCGTGCGCGGGGCAGACGTGGCGGCGGCCTGGTACCAGGTGCGCAAGAAAATCGGCGATCTCAAGCCGCAGTTGCCGGTGGGGGTACAGGGGCCGTTCTTCAACGATGAATTCGGCGACACCTTCGGCTCGATCTACGCTGTGACCGGTGACGGCTTTTCGCGCGCCGAGCTGCGTCGCGTGGCGGAAGACGCGCAGCGCGAGGTGCGGCGGCTGCCCAACGTCGGCAAGGCCGAGCTGTTCGGGGTGGTGCCGGAGAAGATCTACATCGAGGTGCCGGTGCAGAAGCTTGCCACCCTGCAACTCACGCCGCAGCAGATCATGCAGGCGATCCAGGAGCAGAACGGCGTGGTGGCGAACGGGCGGGTGGAGAATGCCACCCTGTCGATTCCGCTGCGCGTATCGGGGCCGTATTCCGATGTCGAGCGCCTGCGCGAGACCATCATTCGCGTCGGCAGCCGCAGCCTGCGGCTGGGCGACATTGCCGAGGTGACGCGGCGGTATGAGGATCCGCCTTCGGCAGAAATCCGTTCGCAAAGTGAACCGGCGGTGCTACTGGGGGTGTCGCTGGCGCTTGGCGGCGACGTACTGGCGCTTGGCCGTGACGTCGAGGCGACGATGGCGGCGCTGCAAAAAACGCTGCCGGTTGGCCTGGAAATCCAGAAAATCCACGACCAGCCGAGCATCGTTGCGCGGGCGGTGAAGCTGTTCATGCAGAGTTTCGTCGAGGCGGTCGCCATCGTGCTGGCGGTGACCTTCCTCGCGCTGAAGTGGCGCGCCGGGCTGGTGGTCACGCTGTCGATCCCGGTGGTGCTGGCGATCACCTTCACCGTGATGTGGCTGCTTGGCATCGACCTGCACCGTATCTCGACCGGCGCGCTCATCATCTCGCTGGGCCTCCTGGTGGACGACGCGATCATCGCGGTGGAAATGATGGCGCACAAGCTCGAAGCCGGCTGGAGTCGTTTTGAGGCCGCCACCTATGCCTTCCAGTCGACCGCGTTTCCCATGCTCACCGGCACGCTGCTCACCGCCACGGCTTTCCTGCCGATCGCGCTCGCCAAGTCCCTGGTCGGCGAATATACCTTCGCGATCTTCGCGGTGACGACGATCGCGCTGTTGTCGTCGTGGCTGGTCGCCGTCATTGTCACGCCGTATTTCGGCTACCTCATCCTGAAGCCCACGCACAAGGTGGCAGACGAGGATGCCACTTATCGCACGCCCTTCTACCAGCGTTTCCGTGCGGCGGTCGAGTGGTGCCTGCGGCGGCGCTGGACGGTGATCGGGCTGACCGTGGCTGCGCTCGTCGTCGGAATCGCAGCCATGCAGAAGGTGGAAAAACAGTTCTTTCCGCAATCTGACCGGCTGGAAATCCTGGTCGAAATGTGGCTGCCCGAAGGCGCGTCGATCGAGGCCACCCACGCCGAGGCGGTACGGCTGGAATCGCTGCTGCGCCGTGATGCGGACGTGGCGCATGTGCTCAACTACATCGGCCAGGGCGCGCCGCGCTTTGTGCTGGGACTGGACCAGCGGCTGGCCAACCGCAATTTCGCGCAGCTGGTGGTGATTGCGAAAGACGTGCCGGCGCGCGAACGCGAGATCGCGCGCATCCGCAAGCTGTTCGAGTCGGATTTTCCCAACGTGCGCGGGCGCGCGGTGCGTTTCGAGTATGGCCCCCCGGCCGGCTATCCGGTGCAGTATCGTCTGTCGGGCAGCGACATTCCCCGGCTCAAGCTTGAAGCCGAGAAGTTGCGCCGCATCGTGGTGGCGAATCCGCAGGTGACGGCAGTGAACCTCGACTGGAACGAGCAGTCGCTGGCGGTGAAGGCGCAGCTCGACCAGGACAAGATCAAGGCCCTGGGTCTGAGTTCGGATCTGGTCGGCCGGCTGGTGGCCTTGCAGCTGTCCGGCGCAACCGTTACCCAGTTCCGCGAGAACGACCTGTTGATCGACGTGGTGCTGCGCACCCCGCGCGCCGAACACCGCGACGTCGCCGCCCTCGCCGCGCTGCCCATCGGCAGCTTCAACGGCCAGAGCGTGACGCTGGGGCAGATCGCCCGTTTCACCCCCGCGTTCGAGGACGGCGTGATCTGGCGGCGCGACCGTCTGCCGACGATTTCGGTGCGCGGCGACCCGGTCGGATCGACCCAGCCTGCCTCTATCGCCGCCGAGCTCGCGCCGCAGGTGGGGGCTTTCAGTGCTGCCCTGCCGCCCGGCTTCCGTCTGGAAATCGGCGGCCCGGTGGAGAGCAGTGCAAAAGCCAACGCCGCCATCACTGCCTCCTGGCCGCTCATCGTCATCGTCACCTTCATCCTGCTGATGCTCCAGCTCGGCAGTTTCTCGCGGTCCATGCTGGTGGTGCTGACCGCGCCGCTGGGGGTGATCGGCGTGGCGCTCGCCCTGCTGGTGAGTGGCCGGCCGATGGGCTTCGTCGCGCTGCTCGGCATCATTTCGCTGGCCGGCATGATCATGCGCAACTCGGTGATCCTGGTCGACCAGATCCGCCAGGATACTGACCGTGGCCTGTCGCAGTGGAACGCCATCGTCGAATCGACCGTGCGGCGGATGCGGCCGATCAGCCTGACTGCCGCCGCTGCGGTGCTGGCGATGATTCCGCTGTCGCGTTCGATTTTTTGGGGGCCGATGGCGGTGGCAGTGATGGGTGGCCTGATCGCAGCGACTTTCCTCACGTTGTTCTTCCTGCCGGCCCTGTATGCGGCATGGTTCAGGGTAAGGAATGAAGCAGACCGCGCAGGCGAGGGGGCTGCATGAAAACAGTCTGGCTGGGACTGGCGCTGATCCTGTCGGGGTGTGCCGGACTGCAGTCGTCCGACCCCGCCTCGCCGTATTACGCCTATTCGACTGGATGGGGGGTGGAACTGCATCAGCCGCTGACCATTCCTGCAGATGCCGCGACAGTGCGTCTGCAATATGGCCGGATCGTGCCGCGCAATGGCGTGCAGGACGCCGACCCCTTCTGTGTGGTGGAACTGAATACCGTGCGTGATACGCCGCAGACACTCGCGCCGGGTCGCTTCGAAATCGTGCAGGTGATGCGTACCGTGAGCCCGCTCGCCGCTGCGGCATCGCCGTTCCGGCGGGTGAGTCTGGGGAACGATGGCGAACCCAGCTTCCTGTATTTCATTACCGAGTTCCAGTTGCGCGATCCGACGCAGCCTGATCTGCGCAGCATGCACTGCGCCTGGAACCAGATGGCACCTGGCAATCGCGCACTGATGCGCCACCTGAGCCTGGCGGAGATACAGGATGCCCTGGGGCAATGGATGACTTTCGAATCGGCAAGGAGCCCGCAATGAGTACACGCAGCACCCGTATTCCACCCGACAGCCGGGTGGCGCTTTCGGACTGGGATCCGGACGATGACGCCATCATTGACGGTAAGAAATCGGCGGCGCGCGAACGGCTCGACGCGGACCGTGCGCGGCTTGAAACCCTTCAGGAGCTACTTTACGCAGAGGGAAAGCACAAGCTTCTGGTGGTGCTGCAGGCGATGGATACGGCGGGCAAGGATTCGACCATCCGCCATGTGTTCCAGGGCGTCGACCCGCTGGGGGTGCGGGTGGCGAGCTTCAAGGCGCCGACCGCGCACGAACTCGCGCACGATTACCTGTGGCGGGTGCACCAGAAAGTCCCGGCCCGGGGCGAAATCGTGATCTTCAACCGCTCGCATTACGAGGATGTGCTGATCACGCGCGTGAACGGCTGGATCGATGCCGACGAGTGCGCACGCCGCTACCGGCACATCAATGAATTCGAGCGGATGCTGACGGAAACCGGCACGACCATCCTCAAGTTCTATCTGAACATCTCGAAGGACGAGCAGAAGAAGCGGCTGGAAGAACGCCGCGACACCCCCGAGAAACAGTGGAAATTCCAGCCCGCCGATCTGGCGGTGCGGGCGCAGTGGGACGATTACATGCGCGCCTACGAGGACGCGCTGTCGGCGACCAGCACCGACTGCGCGCCGTGGCATGTGATTCCCGCCAACAGCAAGCTGGCGCGCAACCTCACGGTGTCGCGCATCCTCATCGATACGCTGGAAGGTCTGAAGATGCGCTACCCGCCCGCGCCCGAAGGCGTGGAAAAGACTGTCATCGACTGATTACTTGATGAGGGTGAGATGGGCGCTGCGCGTGGCACGGGGTGCGCCCTGCGCCTGCCAGCCCGGGAAGGCCTCGGGGCGATGGACGTGATAGCCCTGCAGGTAGTCGACGCCGATTTCACCCAGCAGTGCAGCCATCTCGGCGTTTTCGACCTGTTCGGCAATGGAGTGCATGCCGAAATCGCGCGCGAGCTGGGCAATGGAACGGACGATGGCCTGGTCGCGGTCGTCGTCGAGCATGCCGCGCACGAACGCGCCGTCGATCTTGAGGTAATCCGCCGGCAGGTGCTTGAGATAGAAGAACGAGGACGCATCCCGGCCAAAGTCGTCGAGCGCGAACTGGCAGCCGCGCGGCCGCAGGCCCTGGATCAGGCGCTGGGCGTCTTCCAGGTTGACCACGGCGGCGGTTTCGGTGACCTCGAAGCCGAGCCGTTCGCCTGCCACACCGTACTGGTCGAGCAGGGCACAGACGACGCCGAGGAAGGATTCGTCGGCCACGGTCTTGCCCGAGAGGTTGATGAAATACACGGCCTGGTCGTCCGGACGCGAGGCCAGGTAGGTGATGACGGTTTCTACCATCCAGCGGTCGAGGATGGGAGCCTGGCCGTAGCGTTCCAGTGCCGACAGGAGCTTGGCCGGGCCTTCGATCACGCCGTTGCGCTGCCAGCGGATGAGCACTTCGTAATGCGGCTGGCCGTTGCCGGAGGTGGGCTGGATGAGCTGGCGATACGGCAGGAACTGGTTGGCTTCGAGCGCTTGCGCAAAGTCGGCAGCCCAGCCCATTTCGGCTTCCAGCCGGCGGAAACCCACTTCGTCGGCCTCGTACATCATCACCCGGCCGCTGCCTTCGGATTTGGCGCGATAGCAGGCCATGTCGGCCTGCACCATGATGTCACCCGCAGAACTGGCCTCGCGGGTGATGAGTGCGATGCCGGCGCAGGCACCGAGGGTGAAGCGACGGCCCTTGTGTTCGAAACGGAAATCGCGGATGCGCTGCACCAGCGTGCGGCAGAGTCGCATGGCTTCGTCGGCGGGCGTGTCGAACAGGATGAGCCCGAATTCGTCGCCGCCGAGCCGGCCCAGATAGGTATGGCTGGGCAACGCCGCGCGCATGGTCTGGGCAATGTCCTGCAGCAGGCCGTCGCCTACCGCGTGGCCGCAGGTGTCGTTGACGAGCTTGAACTGATCCAGGTCGATGTAGCAGAAGGCGTGCTGCAGGGCCTCTTCGCGTGCGGTGCGCAGCGCGCGGACGAGCCGGCCCTCGACAGCACGGCGGTTGGGGAGTTTGGTGAGCGTGTCGTGGTAGGCCATGTCACGCAGGTTGTCGAGCAGCTGCTTCTTCTCGGTTTCGTCGCGCAGCACGTAGACCGCGCCAAAGCCGCCGTTGCCGGTGAGCGGCGCGCAGCTGTAGCTGATGGTGAGGATTTGGCCGGACCGGGTGAACAGGCGGGCCGAGCCGTTCTTGCCCATGCGCGGCGACTGCGCGTCGAGGAAGCAGGTCGGCATGTCGTCCTCGCTGCTGGCGCGATCGAGCGTCATCAGTTCGCGCAGCGGCCGGCCTTCGGCTTCTTCCTGGGCCGCGCCGAGCATGCTTTCGGCGCTGGGGTTGAGGTAGACGATGTGGTTGCGTCCGTCGGTGACGATGACGGCATCGTCGATGGACTGGAGGGTGACCTGCCAGCGCTCTTTCTCCGCTTCGATGGCGGCCTCGCCGAGCTTGCGCTGGGTGATGTCGAACCGGATCGACAGATATTTTTGCGGCTGGCCATCTTCGCCGAGCAAGGGCAGGATGGTGGTGGCTTGCCAGATGGGCCGGCCGTCTCGGCTTCGGTTGCACAGTTCGCCCTGCCAGGTGTGACCGGCTGAAATGGTCTGCCAGAGCGTCTGGAAAAAGGCCGGGTCGTGCCAGCCCGAATTGAGAATGCGGTGGTTCTGGCCTATGAGCTGTTCACGCGTATAGCCGCAGAGCACACAGAACAGTTCATTGACATAGGTGATCGTGCCATCGAGATCAGCCTCGGCGACGGCAGCGGCGCTGTCCAGCGCTTTCTGCTGCTCACCCAGGGTGAGCAGTGAGCGTTCGAGCGCGGCATTCATGTAGTTGAAACCGCGCAGGGCATCGCGCAGTTCCGGTGGGTTGCTCTGGCCAACGGGGACACGCAGGCTGTAATCGCCCGATTCGACCTGTTGCGCGGCAACGCGCAGGGTGGCGAGTCCCCGCAGGTTGATTTTGAGCAGCACATGGATCAACCCGCCCAGCAAGATGAACGCGCCGCCGAGCACCGCGAACAGTCGGGTGGCGAGATGCCAGAGGAAATCCTCGTAGGCATGGGCCGTAGGCTGGACCGACAGCGTACCGTAGGTCTTCTCCGCCACGACCACCGGGCGGGACAGTCGGGGAGCCTGGAGGTCGAGGAGGCGTGCAAACCACTCCGGTCGTTCGGCCGGGATGTCCTTCATCGCTTCTCGCACGCTGAAGCCGTCTGTGGCCAGGTATTCGATGGCCAGCAGGTTGCCTTGGGCGACCGGCGGCAGCAGGCGTTCACGCAGGCCGACATGGTCATCGACGATGGCTGCATCGGCTGCCAGCTGGGTGAGCGCGGCGAGCTGGGCGGCAGCCTGCACGCGCAGGGCATTGTTCGCGTCCTGACGGGCAATGTTGACGATCTGATTCCCGGTCAGCACGAACAGCGCGAGCATCACCAGCAGAACCGCTGCCATGACGCGTCCGCGCGTGCCGAGCCTGTCCAGGGGGGTGTCGCGCGTCAGCCGTGGAACGGGAGTGGGGGCATTCATGGCTGCTGAATCGGCCATAACCGGCAAACCTGAAGGGATGGTAAACCCTTGTAGAACAGTGGCTTCTGCGGAAGCCAGGTGGGGTCAGGGTTTGCGGCGCGCGCGCGGGTGCGCCTGGTCGTAACTCCGGGCGAGATGCTGCCAGTCGAGGTGGGTGTAGACCTGGGTGGTGGAGATGCTGGCATGGCCCAGCAGCTCCTGCACTGCGCGCAGGTCGCCCGAGGATTGCAATACGTGGGTGGCGAAGGCGTGCCGCAACAGGTGCGGATGGACGTGCTGTGGCAGGCCGGCGCGGATGGCCCAGCGTTCCAGTCGCAGCTGCACGCCACGCGGCGTGATGCGCGTGCCGCGCTGGTTGATGAACAGGGCCTTCACGCCGTCCCGGGCCTGCTGCTGGCGCAAGGGCAACCAGGCCAGGAGTGCGGTGCGGGCCTGGCTACCGACGGGCACGATGCGGGTTTTGTTGCCCTTGCCGGTGACGCGTGCCTCGCCCGCCGTGAAATCGACATCGGCGAGATCCAGGCCCACGACTTCGGCGAGGCGCAGACCGCTGGAATAAATCAGCTCGAACAGGGCGCGATCACGGATCTCCAGCGCATCGTCGGGCGGATGGTCGAGCAGTTGCGCGCAGGCATCGGGCGACAGCACCTCGGGCAGGCCCTGGGCGGCCTTGGGGGGGCGCAGGCCCACACAGGGATTCGCGGCAAACCCCAGCCGGCGGCAGGCAAAGGCATAAAAACCCCGCCAGCTCGACAGATGCCGGGCCACACTGCGCGGCGACAGGTTGCCGGCACGCAGCCGCACGATTGCGCGGCGGATGTCGTCTACTGTCAGGGCATCGAGGGGGTGACCGTCGGTGTGGGCGACGAGCTTGCCGAGGTCGCGCCGGGCAGCGGCAAGGGTATGCGGGGAGAGCCGCCGTTCGGCGGCGAGGTAGGTCAGATAGGTGTCGATTGCGGCGGGGATCAAGTCTGCATCCGCGTCAGGGCGGCGGCCAGCACCTGGCCCAGCCGCACCAGATAGAGGGTGCCCATGCCGGCGTAGAAGCGCTTGTCCTCTTCAGAGGCGAGCACCAGCAGGCCCAGCGCGGGGCTGGTTGCCGACAGGCGCAGAGGAATGCAGGCAAAGCTCTTGAGGTGCGGCGACACGTCCCCGAACCAGTCGCTGGCCTGCGGTACCGCCAGCACGCCGCAGACCGGCTGCAAGAGCGTGGTGATGCCGGTGACCGCGTCAGCCGCGAGCGACCCGTCGGCCAGCAATCGCATGGCGTGGTGCGGCACGGCGAATCCTTCGCGTAGATGCAGGGCCAGCGCGCCGGTGAGTTCGTCGGCGGTGCGGGCCGACACCAGCGCCAGCGTCAGGGCGTGCAGCTTTTCGGAGATGCCGTCGTTCTCTTCACCGAACTGGATCAGTTCGGCCAGCTTGTTTTCCAGCATGCGCACCTTGTCGCGCATGGCGATGAGCTGGCGTTCGCTCATCGATACCGCATGGGTGCCATGCGGATGGGGAATGTTCAGGTCAGCCAGCAGGGTGGGAAATTCGTTGAAGAAATTCGGATTGCGGGTGAGGAAGTCGGCGATGGCCTGCTTGTCCATAGTGGGCGCGTCCATTGAGAGTGTGTCCATTAGAGTTCCAGTTCTCCTTCGAATACGGTGACAGCCGGGCCGGTCATGGCGACGGACTGGCCCATGCCGGGCCAGGCGATGAGCAGATCGCCGCCCCGCGTGTGCACGCTGACCGGGCTTTTCAGCCAGCCCTGGCGAATGCCGGCGACAGCGGCGGCGCAGGCCCCCGTGCCGCAGGCCAGTGTTTCGCCGGCCCCGCGCTCGAATACGCGCAGGTGGATGTCGTGCTCGGTCAGCACCTGCATGAAACCGGCGTTGACGCGACGGGGAAAACGCGCGTGGGCCTCGATCGCTGCACCGAGGATGTCCACCGGTGCACTGTCGAGATCGTTCACGCGCAGGACGGCGTGCGGATTGCCCATCGACAGGACGGCGACCTCGACGACATGCTGGCCCACCTTGAGCGGATAGGTGAGCGCTTCGGCGTCGGCGATGAAGGGGATGTCTGCCGGTGCGAAACGCGGTGCGCCCATGTCGACCCTGACCAGTCCGTTGTCGAGCAGGCAGGGTTCGATCACGCCCGAGGCGGTTTCCACGCGGATCGCGGTCTGGGTGGTGAGGCCCTGGTCGTGGACGAAGCGGACGAAGCAGCGCGCCCCGTTGCCACATTGTTCGACCTCGCCGCCGTCGGCATTGAAGATGCGGTAGCGGAAATCGATGTCCGGCCGTGTCGCCGCCTCGACCAGCAGGATCTGGTCGCAGCCCACGCCAAAGTGGCGGTCGGCGATGCGGCGGCAGGTTTCGGGCGTGAGGGCGAGACGCTGGCGCACGCCGTCGAAGACGACGAAATCGTTGCCGAGGCCCTGCATCTTGGTGAAGCGTACGCGTGTGCTCATGCGGTTTTGAGCCTGAAGTCATTCCGGGTGATGCGGCACGCCGCCTCCCCCGTCGAGCCGGTTTCACGTCTGAATAGAGGTGCCGGTGGGCGGGCGAGGGCGGCGGAACGCAGGTTGCCATCAAGTGTAGCGTCAGGTGGGCGAGGGCGATAGCGGACCCGTGCCGGCTGCATGGGCGTGCGGCGCGCGGATGCTCCGGGCCGGGACCGGATCACAGTGTTTTTTCCATTACGTGATCGTCCATCACATGGCCGTTGCCAATGTCGAACACCCGCGATTCCACAATGTGGAAGCCGTATTTTTCGTATGCGCGTATTGCCTGCGCGTTGCCCCGGTTGACTTGCAGGCGCAGGACGCACAGGCCTTGCGTGCGTGCCCAGTCGGCACAGGCGCGCAACAGGGCTGTGCCCAGGCCAAGGCGTTGTCGCTCGGGATGGACGTAGAGCTTGTCGAGCTTGGCAGCGGTTGCGTCGCCATACACATGCGCGAATCCGTCAGGCGGGAACCCCATGACCCACCAGGCGTGGCGCGGGTTGTTGAGCTGGCTGCGGATGCGGGCGGTGGCGTACCGATCGGCCAGCATGGCGTCGATCTGGGCCTGGCTGATCAGGGCCGGATAGGTGGCCTGCCACACCGTGCGCGCCAGCGCGGCAACGGCGTCGACCTCATCGGGCGTCAGACGGTGCGGCACGTCAGTCATAGAGGCTGGCTTCACCTGCCGGCCGGGTCTTGAAGCGCCGGTGTAGCCACAGGTATTGCGCCGGCATCTCGCGAATGCGGTCTTCGATGAAGGTGTTCATGCGCGCCACGTCGGCGTCGAGGTCGCCGCTGGGATAGTTGTCCCAGGGGGGATGGAAGCGCACGGCGTAGCCGCGTCCCCAGGGCAGCTGACGGGTGACGACCGGCACGATCTGTGCGTCGGCCAGCCTGGCGATGCGGGGCAGGGCCGACACGGTCGCGGCGGGCACGCCGAAAAAGGGGACGAAGACCGAATTGCGCCGGCCGTGGTCTTGGTCGGGCAGATAATAGAAAGGCCGGCCGGACTTGAGCGCCGAGAGCGTCGCCTTGATGCCCTCATGGCGCGCGATGAGCACGATGTCGCGGAAACGGGTTCGGCCATGGCGCATGAACCGGTCGCTGACCGGGTCCTTGGCCGGCGCATACATGGATGCAATCTCCCAGTCCATGGTGAGGCGCACGCCGCCCATGTCGAGGCCGACGAAATGCGGTGCCAGCCAGATCACCGGGCGCGTGCCGTCACCTCGGGCGGCGTCCGGGTTGTCGATGCGGATCAGGCGGCGCAGGCGCGCGTCCGATCCCCACCACAGCACGCCATGTTCGAGCACCGCGCGCATGGAGGTCTGATAGGTCTGGCGCAGCCAGCGGCGGCGCGTGGCAACCGGCGTGTCGGGAAAACACAGTTCCAGGTTGCGGGCGACGATGTTGCGACGGCGGCCGGGCTTCTGTGCCAGCAGCCAGCCCACCGCATTGCCGAATGCAGCCTGAATCGGCAGCGGCAGCCAGTGCAGCAGCCAGAGCAGGGCCACGCCCAGCCATACGCCCCAGAGACTGGGGTGGGCAAGCCCGGGTTGGTCCGGCTTCACGAGACGTCCGGCCCGGCAACGCCACCGGGGTGCTTGTGGCGGTTGTAGGTCCACATGTATTGATCGGGAAAGCGCCGCACGATGGCCTCCACTTCGCGGTTGATGCAGGCAGCGGCTTCGGTCTTGTCAGCGGGCAGGTCACAGCCCAGCGGCTGGAAATGGATCCGGTAGCCGCGCCCCCACGCCAGCCGTTCGGCCACGGCGAAGAAAACCGCAGCCTGGGTCTTGCGCTGGAGGCTGGCTGCCAGCGTGGGGGTGTAGGCCGGCCGGCCGAAAAACGGGGCCCACACGCCGTCGCCGCTGCTCGCCACCTGGTCGGGCAGGATGCCGATGGCTTCACCGCGCTTCAGGGCCGCGAACTGGGCGCGCACGCCGGAGAGGTCGGCGGGCACCAGCCGTGCCTGCCCGCGCTCGCGCCCCATCCGCATCAGTTCGGCCACCAGTGGCTGGCGAGGTGGCTTGTACATGGCGGTAAAGGGATGCTGGCTGGCGATATGCAGGCTGATGATTTCGAAGCAGCCGATGTGGGGAGACATCAGGATGACGCCTTGCCCCCTGGACAGCGCGGCTGCGAAGTATTCGCTGCCGGCGCTGCCTTTGACGAGTCTGAGTGTGCTGGCATAGGGGCGTAACCAGACGGCCATCAACTCGGTGAGTGCCTTGCCGGATTCGCCAATGGCGCGGGCGCGCAAGCGCCAGCAGTGGCCTGGCTGGCAGAGCCCGCTGGATTCGATGTTGCGCCGCATCCGCCCCGAATGGCGACCAGGCGACCAGTAGACGATCCAGCCCAGCACAATGCCCAGGCCATGCAGCACAGGCAGGGGCAGCCGGGCCAGCAGTTTGAACAGCGCGATCACGCGGGATTGACGCCTCGGGCGTGCGCGCGGCAGAATGCCGGTGCCGCCGGGTTAATCTTGACAACTTGCGGGCGGGATACAAATACAGCTAAAGCGTCACCGCTCTCCTTGTCCCGTGAGCCGGTTACGCAGCCAGTAACCGGGACGATGGGAGCAGTCATGCAGAAGGATTTCATTTTTACGTCTGAGTCGGTGTCCGAAGGGCATCCGGACAAGATGGCGGACCAAGTGTCGGACGCAGTGCTCGACGCGATTCTAACCCAGGACAAACATGCACGCGTCGCGTGCGAGACCCTGCTCACCACCGGTGTGTGTGTCATCGCGGGCGAGATCACCACGTCGGCGGTCATCGACTACAACCAGATCGCGCGTCAGGCAATCAAGCGCATCGGCTACGATTCGTCCGAAATCGGTTTCGATTACAACACCTGCTCGGTGCTGGTGACGGTTGGCAAGCAGTCGCCCGATATCGCCCAGGGCGTGGATCGTGCGCACGATGACAATCTTGACCAGGGCGCGGGCGACCAGGGCTTGATGTTCGGCTATGCCTGCAACGAAACGCCCGTGCTGATGCCCATGCCGATCCATCTCGCGCATCGCCTGACCGAACGCCAGTCCGAACTGCGCAAGGACGGCCGCCTGCCCTGGCTGCGGCCCGACGCGAAATCGCAGGTTTCGATCCGCTATGTCGATGGCAAGCCGCATTCCATCGATACCGTGGTGCTCTCGACCCAGCACAACCCGGATATTTCACATGCCATGCTGACCGAGGCCGTGATCGAGGAGATCGTGAAGCCCGTGCTGCCCAAGGACATGCTGACTGCCGAGACCCGTTATCTCGTCAACCCGACCGGTCGTTTCGTCATCGGTGGCCCGATGGGCGATGCCGGCCTCACCGGCCGCAAGATCATCGTCGACACCTACGGTGGCGCCGCCCCGCATGGTGGCGGCGCATTCTCGGGCAAAGATCCCTCCAAGGTCGACCGCAGCGCCGCCTACGCGGGCCGCTATGTGGCGAAAAACATCGTGGCGGCCGGCCTGGCCGACCGGTGCCAGATCCAGGTCAGCTACGCCATCGGCGTATCGCGCCCCACCTCGCTGATGGTCGAAACCTTTGGCACCGGCAAGATTCCCGAGGCGCAGATCGAGGCGTTGATCCGCGAGCATTTCGACTTGCGGCCCAAAGGCATCGTCAACATGCTCAATCTGTTGCGCCCCATCTATACCCGCACGGCGAGCTATGGCCACTTTGGTCGTGATGAGCCCGACTTCACCTGGGAAATAACCGACAAGGCCGCTGCCCTGCGCGCGGCGGCCGGGCTGTAAGCGATGCTGTCCCAGGCAATGTGGTTCGTGCTGGGCCTGGTCGCCCTGGTGGCCGGTGCCGAAGCCCTGGTGCGGGGGGCGGGCCGGCTCGCCGTGTCCTGGGGCATTTCGCCGCTGGTCGTGGGGTTGACGGTGGTGGCGTTTGGTACCAGCGCGCCGGAAATGGCGGTCTCGGTCGGGGCGTCTCTGGCCGGGTCAAGCAGCCTGGCCATCGGCAACGTGGTCGGCAGCAACATCGCCAATATCCTGCTCATCCTGGGGATTTCGGCGCTGATCATCCCCCTGCTGGTGCATGAACAGATCATCCGGCAGGAAATTCCCATCCTCATTGCTGCATCGCTGGTCGTCGTCATCATGTCGCTGGACGGGCAGATCAGCCGGCTGGAGGCCGCCGCGCTGTTTGCTGCTGTGATCGCCTATACGGTTTTCCTGGTCCTGCAATCGCGACGCGCGGGCCAGGAATCCAGCGAAGAATTTGCCAGCGAAATACCATCCAGCCAGTGGGATCGTCACTGGAGCGTGCAGGTGCTGCTGCTGGCTGTCGGGCTGGGCCTGCTGGTGCTGGGTGCCAACTGGCTGGTGGACGCCTCGGTGGCCTTTGCCCGTGCGTTCGGCGTGTCGGACCTGGTCATCGGCCTTACCATCGTCGCGATCGGCACCTCGATGCCGGAAATTGCCACCTCCATCGTGGCTGCCCTGCGCGGGCAGCGCGACATTGCCGTCGGCAATGTGGTCGGCAGCAATATCTTCAACCTTCTGGCTGTGCTCGGCGTTGCGGGCCTGGTGGCGGGCAACGGTCTGGCCGTGCCGGAAGCTGCACGCAATTTCGATCTCTGGGTCATGCTGGCCGTAGCCTTTGCCTGCCTGCCCATCCTCATGACCGGTCGGGTCATCGCGCGCTGGGAGGGCGCGCTGTTTCTGGGGTATTACGCGGCCTATCTGCTGTATCTGGTGCTGGCAGCGGAAAAGCACGACGGTTTGCAGGCGTTCTCCAGCATCATGTTGAGTTTCGTCCTGCCGCTGACGGCGCTGACCATCCTGGTGAGCTTTCTCAAGCGTCCGCCGCAGGTTTGAGCGGGGGCGGCCTCTGGTAGAATGCGCGTCTCCGTTTTCAGTCCGATAGGAATCCATCATGGCCGAACGTAGCCGCACCCGCCGCAACACCCTGGAACGCCGCTGCCTGTCCAAGAGCTTCAAGCGTCTGTTCAAGGGCTCGCCCAAAGGTATCTTCAAGATGCTCGAAGGCGTGAAGCCCTCCAAGGGCAAGGCTTCCTGACGAAGCGTCTGCTCACTCGAAACAGCCGGCTTGCCGGCTGTTTCCATTTGGGCAGCCAGCCGGCTTGCCCTGCTGTTTCCATCCGCGCATCCAGCCGGCTTGCCGGCTGTTTTCGTTTCTCTGCCGCACGCGTACAATGCAGGCCTTCCCGAGGAGCGTTGCGACAGCTGAGGCTGCCAGGCTCGGGATGATCTCAACGGCGCTCACGTTTTCTTTATGTCACTGTACAGAAAGGAGGGCGTGATGAACGCCGTATCTCAAGCAGCCAATTTCACTGATTTCGTCGTTGCCGACATGTCGCTTGCCGACTGGGGGCGCAAGGAAATCCGCATTGCAGAAACCGAAATGCCGGGCCTGATGGCGATCCGTGAGGAATTCGCCGCAGCCAAGCCCCTGAAGGGCGCGCGCATCACCGGCAGCCTGCACATGACGATCCAGACCGCCGTGCTGATCGAAACCCTGCAAGCGCTGGGTGCCGAAGTGCGCTGGGCCTCGTGCAACATCTTTTCGACCCAGGATCACGCCGCAGCGGCGATTGTGGCCACCGGCACGCCGGTGTTCGCGGTCAAGGGCGAGTCGCTCGAAGACTACTGGGATTACACCCATCGTATCTTCGAGTGGCCGGACGGTAGCCACTCGAACATGATCCTCGACGACGGCGGCGACGCGACCCTGCTGCTGCACCTCGGCGCGCGCGCCGAACAGGATATTTCCGTGGTCGCCAACCCCACCAGCGAAGAAGAGCGCGTGCTCTACGCCGCGATCAAGGCCAAGGTGGCCGCCGAGCCGGGCTGGTATTCGAGCCGGCTGCTGGCGATTCGCGGCGTGACCGAAGAAACCACCACCGGCGTGCATCGTCTGTACCAGATGCACCAGCGCGGCGAGCTGAAATTTCCGGCGATCAACGTCAACGACTCGGTCACCAAGTCGAAATTCGACAACCTCTACGGCTGCCGTGAATCGCTGGTGGATGGCATCAAGCGCGCGACCGACGTGATGGTCGCGGGCAAGGTCGCGGTTGTCGCCGGTTATGGCGACGTGGGCAAGGGCAGCGCGCAGGCGCTGCGTGCATTGAGCGCTCAAGTCTGGGTGACGGAAATCGACCCGATCTGCGCGCTGCAAGCGGCGATGGAAGGCTACCGCGTCGTGACCATGGACTACGCGTGCGAGCACGCCGACATCTTCGTCACCGCAACCGGCAACTTCCACGTCATCACCCACGACCACATGGCCAAAATGAAAGACCAGGCCATCGTCTGCAACATCGGGCACTTTGACAACGAAATCGACGTCGCGGGCATCGAGCAATACCAGTGGGAAGAGATCAAGCCGCAGGTCGATCACGTGATTTTCCCCGACGGCAAACGCATCATCCTCTTGGCCAAGGGCCGTCTGGTGAACCTCGGCTGTGCCACCGGCCACCCGTCGTACGTGATGAGCTCGTCGTTCGCCAACCAGACCATCGCCCAGATCGAGCTGTGGCAGGAGCGCGATTCGGGCAAATACCCGATTGGCGTCTACACCCTGCCCAAGCATCTCGACGAGAAGGTCGCGCGTCTGCAATTGAAGAAGCTGAACGCGCAACTGACCGAACTGACCGACTATCAGGCCGGCTACATCGGCGTGGACAAGGCCGGCCCGTACAAGGCCGATCACTACCGTTATTGATCCGACTCCCGACCCGAAAGGCGCGCACCATGAGACTGTTGCTGCTGTGGATACTGAACGCCGTCGCCCTGCTGTCGGTAACGTATCTCCTGCCTTCAATCCAGGTAGACGGCTTCGGGTCGGCCCTGCTGGCTGCGCTGGTGCTGGGGTTCATCAACACGCTGGTGCGACCGGTGCTGGCCCTGCTGACGCTGCCGATCACCGTGATCACGCTGGGTGTGTTCTATCTGGTGCTGAACGGCCTGCTGTTCTGGCTGGCCAGCGCTCTCCTCCCCGGCTTTCAGGTGGGGGGCTTCGTATCGGCACTGCTCGGCGCACTGCTCTATGGCGTGATCGCCTGGGTGCTGTCCGCGCTCATTCCGGGTAAAAAAGGCTGAACATGACTGCACATACTTTCAGCTTCGAGTTCTTTCCGCCCAAGACGACGGAAGGGGCGGAGAAGCTGCGCGCGACGCAACAACAGCTCGCACAACTCAAACCCAAATTCTTTTCCGTGACGTTCGGGGCGGGCGGGTCGACCCGCGACCGCACCTTCGACACCGTGCGCGAAATCCAGGCATCCGGCTCGGAGGCTGCGCCGCACCTGTCGTGCATCGGTTCCACGCGCGAGAACATCCGCGACATCCTCGCAGACTACAAAGGGCAGGGCATCCGCCATCTGGTTGCGCTGCGCGGTGACTTGCCATCCGGCACCATGGACGCGGGCGAATTCAACTACGCCAATGAACTGGTGAGCTTCATCCGCGAGGAAACGGGCGACTGGTTCGAGATCGAGGTGGCGGCCTATCCGGAAATCCACCCGCAGGCACGGTCATGGAAGGATGATCTGGCGAACTTCAAGCGCAAGGTCGAGGCCGGCGCGGATTCCGCGATCACCCAGTATTTTTTCAATGCCGATGCCTACTTCCGCTTTGTGGAAGAAACGCGTGCGATGGGCGTCGGGATTCCGGTGGTGCCGGGCATCATGCCCATCGGCAACTACGTGCAGCTCGCGCGCTTCTCAGATGCCTGTGGCGCGGAGATCCCGCGCTGGTTGAGGAAGAAGCTGGAGAGCTACGGCGATGACCTGCCGTCGATCAAGGCCTACGGCCTCGATGTGATCACCGACCTGTGCGAGCGCCTGCTGGCCGGCGGCGCACCGGGTCTGCATTTCTACACCATGAATCAGGCCGGTCCGACCACGACCATCTGGCAGCGCCTGGGCCTGTCGTAATCCCTACAGCCAGGTGATCCGCTGCTGCAAGGCAGCGAGTTGCACGACTGCATCCCGGAGGCTGACGGCATCGCCGGCCGCGCCGGTCACCACGCCCTTGTCGGCCACCGGTGCGAGATTGTCGAGCTTGAAGCGGCCCTTGCCGGTCTGGTCACGCAGAAAGCAGCTTTCGTCGAAGAACAGGCGGTCGCCGGTCGAGTCGATCTCATCGGAATCGACCGAGTCATAGCCGATGAGTTTTTTCACATCGTCGAGTCCCGCGATGTCCACAGCGCTGACGGTTTTGAGATTGGCGTCGATGAGGTAGGCGTTCATGGCGTGGCTCACAGGCTGGATTTGAGCGCGTTCAGGCAGTAATCGACGTTTTCCTGCTTGGCCGAGTAACCCATCAGGCCGATGCGCCAGATCTTGCCGGCCATGTCGCCCAGACCTGCGCCGATTTCGAGATTGAAGTTGGCGAGCAGCTTGGCGCGCACAGCCGCGTCGTCCACGCCTGCGGGCACGTAAACGCTGTTCAGCTGAGGCAGGCGGGCGGATGCTTCGACCACGTACTTGAGGCCCAGCGCCTCGATCCCGGCCTTGAGTTTTTCGTGCATCGCGCGATGCCGCGCCCAGGCGTTTTCCAGCCCTTCTTCTTCCAGAATCACCAGCGCTTCGTGCAGGCCGTACATGGGGTTGATCGGCGCGGTGTGGTGGTAGGTGCGCTTGCCCGCGCTCTGCCAATAGCCCAGCACGAGGTTCAGATCGAGGAACCAGCTTTGCACCTGCGTTTTGCGCGCCTGGATCTTGTCGATGGCTTTTTGCGAGAACGATACGGGCGACAGACCCGGCGTGCACGACAGGCATTTCTGGCTGCCGGAGTACGCCGCGTCGATGCCCCACGCATCCAGATGGATCGGCGTGCCGCCGAGGCTGGTCACGCAGTCCATGATGGTCAACGCGCCGTGTTCCTGCGCGATTTTGGCCAGCGTTTCGGCGTCGCTTTGCGCGCCGGTGGAGGTTTCGGCGTGGACGAAGGCCAGCACTTTCGCGTCCGGGTTGGCCTTGAAGGCTTCGCGGACTTTTTCCGGCGAAACCGGCGCGCCCCACGCGTCGTCGACCATCACCGCGACGCCGCCACAGCGTTTAACGTTTTCCAGCATCCGCCCACCGAACACGCCGTTGCGGCAGACGATGACCTTGTCGCCGGGCTCGACCAGATTCACGAAGCACATTTCCATGCCCGCCGAACCGGGCGCGGAGACCGGGAAGGTCAGCGCGTTCTCGGTCTTGAATGCCATGCGCAGCATGGATTTGATTTCTTCCATCAGCGTGACGAAGGCCGGGTCGAGGTGGCCGATGGTCGGGCGCGCCATGGCTTCGAGGATGCGCGGCGATACGTCGGAGGGGCCGGGGCCCATGAGGACGCGCTTGGGGGGAATGAAGGAAGCAGTCATAAACCGTGTTCTCAGTATGGAAATTGAATCAAAACAAGGGCTTGATTGTAGCCCACTCGCGCCCGGGGCCGATTCTGTCCAGCGCCGATTCAGTCCGGCGCGTCCCCCATCAGCGGGCGCATGGCGGTGAGCAGGCTGTTGTAGATGCGGGGGTGCTGCTTTTCCTGTTCGGCCAGCATCTGCTTCATGGCATGGCGCTGTTGCGGCTTGGCGAAGCAGGCAGGACAGTTTTCGAAGATGACAGGCAGGCCACTGTCTGCCGCAAATGCGCGGGTCTGGCGTTCGCGCGCGTAGACGAAGGGCCGGATGATGCGCAGGTCGCCTGCGTCGTTGAGGTAGTGCGGTGACATGGTGCGCAGCTTGCCGCCGAAGAACATCGACATCATCAGGGTCTCGGCCAGGTCGTCCAGATGCTGCGCCAGCGCGACCACATTGCAGTGCTGCTCGCGCGCCACCCGGTAGAGGATGCCGCGCCGCATGCGCGAACAATAGGCGCAGTATGAATCGCTGTCGCGGGTCAGTGTCTTCTGCGCTTCTTCGAGGATGGGTTGCGATTCGAGGAAATAGGGCACGCCGAGCGCGGCCATGTATGGCACCAGGGGCGACGGGTCGAACTGGTCGGACTGCGGGTCGACCGTACACGCCAGCAGCTCGAATTTTACGGGGGCTTTCTGTTGCAGATGATGCAGCGTATGCAGCAGCGAGAGCGAATCCTTGCCGCCGGACAGACCCAGCAGGATGCGGTCGCCGTCGCGGATCATGCGGTAGTCGCCGATGGCGCGGCCCGCCTCGGAGAGCAGTGAACGCGAAGGCTTGATCCAGGCGGTGGGGGCGTCAGCACTCATGCGGAAAACTGGAGGGCATGGAGTTGCGCGTAGCGGCCCTGTCTGGCCAGCAGGTCGCGATGCGGGCCGATTTCGACGATGCGTCCGCCTTCGAGCACGACGATGCGATCGGCACGCTCGATGGTGGAGAGCCGATGGGCGATGACCAGTGTGGTGCGATTCTGCATCAGTGTTTCCAGTGCAGCCTGCACGTGGCGTTCGGATTCGTTGTCGAGTGCCGAGGTGGCTTCGTCGAGGATCAGCACCGGCGCATTCTTGAGGATGGCGCGGGCGATGGCAATTCTTTGGCGCTGGCCGCCGGAGAGCCGCATGCCGTTTTCGCCGATGACGGTGTCGAGCTTGTCGGGCAGCGCCTGGATGAATTCCCAGGCATGTGCGGCCACGCACGCAGCGCGGATGTCCTCGGGGCTGGCATCGCGCTTGGTGCCATAGGCGATGTTGTGCGCGAGCGTGTCGTTGAACAGCACCACGTCCTGCGAAACCAGGGCAATCTGTCCGCGCAGGTTCTGCAGGCCGTAGTTGCGCGTGTCGATTCCATCGAGTTCGATCGATCCACTGTCCGGGTCATAAAAACGCGGCACCAGATTGGCGAGTGTGGTCTTGCCCGATCCCGAGGCGCCCACCAGTGCGACCGTCTCGCCCGGCGCGATTTCCAGGCTGATGCGGTCAAGCGCCGGCAGTTCCTTGCCGGGATAGGTGAGGCTGACTTCGCGCAGCGCGAGCCGGCCCTGCGCGCGATCCACGGTGCGAGTGCCTGTATCACGCTCGGCATCCTGATCGAGCAGGGAGAAGATGGTTTCGGACGCGGCCAGCCCGCGCTGCATCTGGTCGTTCACTGCGGTCAGACGCTTCAACGGCGCAAACAGCAGCAGCATGGACATGAAGAAAGCCACGAAGCCGCCAACCGTGGTGGCGTCTTCGCTCGCCTGGTCCGCCGCGATGTAGACGATGATGGCAAGAGCAATGGCGGCCAGAAACTGCACCAGCGGTTCGTATACCGCGTTGGCGGCCACCCGCTTCATTTCGAAGGTGCGCGCCTGGTTGGCCGCGTGGCGGAAGCGGCTCTGTTCGTAGGTTTCACCGCCATAGAGCTTGACCACGCGATGCCCGCCGACGGCTTCGTCGACCACCTGCGTGAGTTCGCCGATGTTCTGCTGCGCCTTGCGCGACAGGCCGCGCAGACGCTTGCTGGCGATGCGCACCACCCACAGCGTGAGCGGTGCCATGCCGAAGACGATGAGGGTGAGCTTCCAGTTCAGCCACAACAGATAACCCAGCAGGCCCAGCACGGTCAGGGTGTCGCGCACCAGGGTGGTGACGGCGGTGGTGGCGGACTGCGTGACCTGGGTGACATTGAAGGCCAGATGCGCGATGAGCTGGCCGCTGGGGTTCTGGTCGAAATAGCGCGTGGGCAGCGTCATCAGCTTGTCGAACATGGCGGCACGCAGGTCCATCACCAGGCGGCTGCCCACCCAGGCCATGCAGTAGGTGCTGATGAAGCTGGTGATGCCGCGCACCAGGAAGAGTGCCAGCAGCAGCGCCGGCACCCAGCGGATGAAATCTTCGTTCTTGCCGACAAAGCCTTCGTCGAGCAGGGGTTTG
The DNA here is from genome assembly GCA_041639515.1 of Hydrogenophilales bacterium. Classification (GTDB taxonomy): domain Bacteria; phylum Pseudomonadota; class Gammaproteobacteria; order Burkholderiales; family Thiobacillaceae; genus Thiobacillus. Next base: position 35,227 of record JBEQCD010000012.1, read on the forward strand.
AACAGGGCCGGCAGCACGGGTTCGGTTGCGGCCGTGAGCACCAACCCGACGATGGACAGCGCGAACATGCGCCAGTAGGGCTTCACATAGCCGAGCAGGCGACCGTACAGCTGGCGGCTGGTGGGCAGGCTCATAGCAACAGCAGGGTGGCGAGCCCGAGGAAGATGAAGAAGCCCATGCTGTCGGTGACAAAGGTCAGCAGGACCGACGAGCCGATCGCCGGGTCACGCTTCACACGTTCCAGTGTCATGGGAATGAAAATGCCGGCGAGCGCCGCGACCAGCAGGTTGAGCAGCATGGCGAGCGCCATCACGCCGCCCAGCGCGGGGTTGTCGTAGAGCAGCCAGGCGAAAACGCCGACCACCGAGCCCCAGACCACGCCGTTGAGTGTGGCGACGCCCAGCTCCTTCAGCACCAGCCGGCGCGCATTCGCGGGGGTGATGTGGCCGAGTGCCAGCCCCCGGATGATGAGGGTGATGGTCTGGTTGCCCGAGTTGCCGCCGATGCCGGCGATGATGGGCATGAGCGCGGCAAGCGCGGCGAGTTTTTCGATACTGCCTTCGAATGCGCCGATCACGCGCGAGGCGATGAACGCGGTGGCGAGGTTGATCGCCAGCCACATCCAGCGGTTCTTCGCTGCGTTCCAGACGGTGGAGAAAAGATCTTCCTCTTCCTTCAGGCCGGCCATGGAGAGCATGTCGGCGTCGGCGGATTCGCGGATGTAGTCGACCACCGCATCGACCGTGAGGCGACCGATGAGGCGACCGCGCGCGTCGACCACGGGGGCCATCACGAGGTCGTAGCGCTCGAAGGCCTGCGAAGCTTCGTGCGCTTCGTCCTCGGGCAGGAACTGAACGAAGTCTTCCACCATCACGGCGGCCACCGAGGCTTCGGGGTCGGTGGTCAGCAGGCGTTTCAGCGGTAACACGCCGATGAGCCGGTCCTGGTCGACGACAAACAGCTTGTCGAGCTGGTCGGGCAGTTCGCCGAGGCGGCGCAGGTAGCGCAGCGCGACCTCGATGGTGACATCCGCACGGATGGTCACCATCTCGAAATCCATCAATGCACCGACCGAATCTTCGGGGTAGGACAGCGCGGATTGCAGTCGTGCGCGCTTTTGCACGTCCAGCGTGGTCAGCAGTTCCTGGATCACGTCCTGCGGCAGGTCGGCCGCAATGTCGGCGATCTCGTCGGTGTCGAGGGATTCGGCGGCGGCCAGCAGCTCGTCGCGATCCATCGTCTCGATGAGCGACTCGCGAACCGAGTCGGACACTTCGAGCAGGATTTCGCCGTCGTTCTCGGCCTTGACCAGATCCCAGACCAGTCGGCGCTCGTCGAGCGGCAGGGCTTCGAGGATGTAGGCGATGTCAGCCGGATGCAGCTGCTCCAGCTTGCGTTGCAATTCGGAGAGGTTCTGCTTGTGGACGAGGTTTTCCACCAGGTCCTGACGCGGCCCGCCCTGCTTGTGGACGAGCTCTTCCACCAGCCGCATCCGGCCGAGCAGGGTCTGCACCTGCGCGAGATGCGCTTCAAGCGTGTCCTGCGACTGGTTTTCGAGGGTGTCGGTCATGGGCGGGGCCGTGGAAAGCCCCGCGATTGTAACGCGCGAATCAGCGAGGAACCCGTGCGTAACCCATGTAGCGTTTGATCAGGGTCACGCGCTTCTGGTAGGCGCGGGAGCTGCGGTGATGTTCGTACCATCGGGGGTTCGGTACCATCGCGGCGAGTTTTGCCGCCTGGTCGCGGCTGAGCGAAGCGGCGGGTTTCCTGTAATAGCGGCGTGCCGCCGATTCGGCACCGTAGATGCCGTTGCCCCACTCGATTACGTTGAGATAGACCTCGAGGATGCGGCGCTTGCTCCAGGTGGATTCGATCATCAGGGTGATGACGGCTTCCTGGCCCTTGCGCAGGAAACTGCGTTCGCCGGACAGGAACAGGTTTTTCGCCAGCTGCTGGCTGATGGTCGAACCGCCGGCCACCAGCCGGCCTTTCTTCAGATTTTTTTTCACTGCCGCCTCGATGCCTTCAACGTCAAAGCCCTCGTGGTCGAGGAACTTGCCGTCTTCCGCCGCGACGATGGCGCGCTTCAGGTGGATCGAGATTTTGTCGTAGGCGACCCAGCGGTGGCGCAGCTCGGCGTCCGGGTTCTTTTCCTGCTGGCGCGCGAGGCCCGCCGACATGAAGGCGGTCGAGGTCGGATTGTGATCGATCCACCAGAGCACGTGGGCAAAGATCCATGCCTGATAGAGCAGCACCAGGGCCACCAGCGTCAGCAGTGCGTTGCGCGTCCAGCGCAGCAAGGTGCGGATCATGCGCGCGGCCCCCGCGGGGGGGGCGCCGCCAGACACTCGCCTTCCAGGCGGTCTTGGCGCAGGCTCGCGATCACCGGAGCCGTGTCGGGGCGCACGCCGCGCCAGACGAAGAAGGCCTCGGCGGCCTGTTCCACCAACATGCCCAGGCCGTCGGCCGTGGCTGCGCCGCATTCGCGTGCCAGGGCCAGAAATGGTGTGTCACGGCCATACATCATGTCGTAGGCCAGTGTGCGGGGCGAGAAGACCGCGCGTGAAATCGGCGGCAGGTCGCCGGCCAGGCTCGCCGAGGTGGCGTTGACCACCACGTCAAACGGGGCGTTCGGCTGCGCGAAGCCGGTGCCGCCGGCCCGGCCGTCGAACAGGGCGGCAAGGGCAATCGCCTTGTCGACCGTGCGGTTGGCAATGACGACGTTTGCCGCGCCGGCATCGAGCAGCGGCCCGATCACCCCGCGTGCTGCGCCACCGGCACCCAGCAGCAGGATGCGCGTGCCGGCGAGTTCGGCCCCCAGATTGCGGGTGAGGTCGGCAACCAGACCGGCGCCATCGGTGTTGTCACCCGTGATGGCGGAACCATCGAAGAGCAGGGTGTTGACCGCGCCGGCGAGGCTGGCGCGCGGGGTTCGGGTGGCGGCGAGCCGGAAGGCCTCTTCCTTGAAGGGCACGGTGACATTGGCACCGCGTCCGCCGTGTGCCATGAAATCGGCGATGCTGGCCGCAAATCCGTCCAGCGGGGCCAGGATGGCTTCGTAGCTGAGTGTCTCGCCGGTCTGCCGTGCGAATGCGGCATGAATGAGTGGCGATTTGGAATGCGCGATGGGGTGTCCGAAAACGGCGTAGCGGTCGATCATGGGCGCTGATTCTAAACGCGCTTGGTCCAACCGTGCCCGTATTGGCTCAGCGCTGTTGCCAGGGTAGGCCGCGCTGTTTCCAGCCGTTGAGCCGGGCGCGATGGCCGCTGGCCTTGTCGAGATCGCCCTCGAAGCCTTCGAGCACGTTGTAGCAACTGCCTCGCCCCTCAGCGGCGCAGGCTGCCGCCGCAAAATGCGACCGATGTCCGCTGCGGCAGATAAACAGGAGCAGCGCCTCCGGGTCGGTTGCCTGTGCAAGCTGCACGAGAAAATGCGGATTCGCGACCCAGCCCGGCCAGGACTGCCATTCCACATGAATGGCCCCCGGCACAGTCCCGACCAGTTCCAGTTCGGCATGCGATCGCACGTCGACCAGACGGGTGCCCGGCGCAATGTCCAGCAACTCCCAGGCTTCGTGTGGCTGCAAGGCCCCGGCATAGGCGAGATCGAGTGCCTGGCGACGGCTGTGCGCGGTATCGAGCAATTCGGTGATGCGTCCCATATTGGCCCCCTCTTCTGCTAGCAGTATATGAAGCAAACAGGCCGCCGCAATCACATGCACCATGTAAGTGCGCACTGGTGTCTGTATGCACCGTTATTGTGCGCATATGCCTGGGGTCGGGCATGGCTTGCTTGCCCGGGGCCTTGTGGCACAATGCCGGTCGACCTGTTTTGTTGCATGGCACGGTTGCTGCTAAAAGGCTTTTCGTGTGATGTTTCCGCGTCAAAATCCGATCGCCGGACAACGTCGTCATTTCATTCATTCAGTTATCTAGGAGATTCAGCATGGTCGTGGCCGATGTCATCAAGAAAATCCAGGACGAGGAAATCAAATTCGTCGACCTGCGTTTCACCGACACCCGGGGTAAGGAGCAGCACGTTTCGATTCCCTCGCGCATCGTGACCGAGGAGTGGTTTGAAGACGGCCATCCCTTCGACGGCTCGTCGATCGCCGGCTGGAAAGGCATTCAGGCCTCCGACATGCTGCTGAAGGCCGACCCGGATTCGGCCTACGTCGATCCCTTCTTCGACGAACCCACCCTGATCCTCACCTGCGACGTGATCGAGCCCGCCGACGGCAAGGGTTACGAGCGTGACCCGCGTTCGGTCGCCAAGCGCGCCGAGGCGTACTTGAAGTCCACCGGCATCGCCGATACCGCCTACTTCGGTCCCGAACCCGAATTCTTCATTTTCGATTCGATCACCTGGCACGACAACATGTCGGGCTGCGGCGTGCAGATCAATTCCGAGGAAGCCGCCTGGTCGTCCGCCGAGAAATTCGAGAACGGCAACACCGGCCACCGCCCCGGCATCAAGGGCGGCTACTTCCCGGTGCCTCCGGTCGACAGCCTGCAGGACATCCGCGCGGCCATGGTGCTGGCGCTGGAAGAAGCCGGCATCCCGGTCGAAGTGTTCCACCACGAAGTGGCGACCGCCGGCCAGTGCGAAATCGGCACCGTGTTCAACACCCTGACAAAGCGCGCCGACTGGACGCAGACCCTGAAGTACATCGTGCAGAATGTCGCCCATGCCTACGGCAAGACCGCGACCTTCATGCCCAAGCCCATCGTCGGCGACAACGGCTCCGGCATGCACGTCCACCAGTCGCTGTGGAAAGACGGCAAGAACCTGTTCGCGGGTGACGGCTACGCCGGTCTGTCGGAACTGTGCCTGTACTACATCGGCGGCATCATCAAGCACGCCAAGGCGCTGAACGCGATCACCAACCCGTCGACCAACTCGTACAAGCGTCTGGTCCCGGGCTTCGAGGCACCGGTCATGCTCGCCTACTCGGCACGTAATCGTTCGGCGTCGATCCGGATTCCGATTGCCGCGTCGGTGAAAGCCCGCCGCATCGAAACCCGCTTCCCCGACCCCACGGCCAACCCGTATCTGTGCTTTGCCGCGCTGATGATGGCGGGTCTCGACGGCATCCAGAACAAGATCCACCCCGGCGACCCCGCCGACAAGGACTTGTACGACCTGCCGCCGGAAGAAGACGCGAAGATCCCCAAGGTTTGTCATAGCCTGGAAATGGCGCTGGACGAGCTCGACAAAGACCGCGAGTTCCTCACCCGTGGCGGCGTGTTCACCAACGACATGATCGACGCCTACATCGAACTCAAGATGCAGGAAGTCACCAAGTTCCGCATGACCACCCACCCGGTGGAATTCGCGATGTACTACTCGCTGTAATTCCGGGCGATCACGAAAAGGGCGGCTTCGGCCGCCCTTTTTCTTTGCGTGGCCGGTTGGGGCGGGGGGCGCAAGGGGTCAAGGCCAGCCGGTTTTGGCCGTTATGGAGGCGTACGCTAAACTCGACATCATGCTTGCCAACCGTCTGTCTCTGCTGCTTTGCCTCTTGATCGCTGCGCCCGCGCAGGCGGAAATCTACAAGTACGTCGACGAAAACGGCCAGGTGACCTTCACGGATGTATACCGCAAGGGTGCCAAGCGCATTGACCTGCCCGGAGCGCCTGCCCCGGTGGGTGGTGTGAGCAAACCCGGGAAGCGTGCGGCCTATCAGCCCAGCCCGGCGGATTTTCCGCGTATCGACGGGGCGACCCAGAAGCGTCGTGATGACATTCGTCGCCAGGTCTTGCAGGATGAAGTGGATGCTGAACGCAAAAACGTTGCCGAGGCCCGTCGGCAACTTGCTCTCGGTGAACGCCTGCAGCCTGGGGAGCGGACCGGCGATGCGACCTACCTCAATCGTGTGAAGAAGCTGCGCGATGCGGTCCAGCAGCATGAGCAGAACGTCTCTTCCATTCAACGCGAACTCGGCAACCTGAAGTAGTCGCGGGGCCTATCCGGCCCGGTTGAGCGATGCTTTTCTCTCTGTTGGCAGCTCTGGCACAATCAGTGCTTCATCGGGGTGCATGAGCGCCATGCCTTTTCCTGAGAGCGAATTTTCCGGACTCGACAGTCTTTCCACCGGTACGCTGGTTCTGGATGCAGAAGGCATGATCCGGTATGTGAATCCTGCGCTGGAAACGCTCCTGGGTGTTTCGGGCGCTTTGCTGGTGGGCGATACGTCCGACCACGCTTTCGGACGCAGCCCCGAGTTTCTGGATGCGATTCAGGCTGCCCGTAGCGAGCAGGAAACCATCATCGAATACGAACTGGATGTGGCGGTGAATGGCCACCCGCCGATGCGGGTCGGATGCAACATCTCACCGCTGGATCGCCCGCCACAAGGCATTCTGGTGGAAATGCGGTCGGTTGATCCGCATCTGCGCATTGCCCGCCTGGAGCAGACCCGCCTGCAACAGGAAGCGAACCGTGAGCTACTGCGCAACCTGGCGCACGAGATCAAAAACCCTCTGGGCGGGATTCGCGGTGCCGCCCAACTGCTGGAACACGAACTGCCACGCGAGAGCCTGCGTGAATACACCCAGGTCATCATCAAGGAATCCGACCGGCTGCAATCGCTGATGGAGCGCTTGCTGACGCCGCATCGACTGCCCCGTTTTGGTGCGGTCAATATCCATGAGGTTCTGGAGCGCGTGCGCAGCCTGATTCTGGCTGAAACCCCCAGCGTGACGCTGCGGCGCGACTATGACATCAGCCTGCCGGAAATTCGTGCAGATGCCGAACAGCTCATCCAGGCCACGCTCAACATCGCACGCAATGCCGTACAGGCCATGCATGGTCAGGGGAAAATCGTTTTCCGCACCCGGGTCGCGCGCCAGATCACGCTGGAGAGCCGCCGGCACAAACTGGGAATGCGGGTCGAGATCATCGATGATGGCCCCGGTGTTCCTGACGATATCCGCGAGCAGATTTTTTATCCCCTGGTGTCCGGTCGCGAGGGCGGCAGTGGTCTGGGTCTGGCCGTTGCGCAGACACTGGTGGCGCAGAAT
>JBEQCD010000013.1:0-29886 GCA_041639515.1 Hydrogenophilales bacterium
CCGGGCTTCAGCGCCAGGCGCGCGGCGAGATGCGGCGCATCATCGATCATGCGGGTGTGGGCGAATTGCCCGGCAAATGCAGCCTGTGCCATGTGTGTAAGGCGCGCGCAGTCAACCGCTGCCAGCCGCGCACCCCGGCAGGCACGCGCTACAACCGATTCGGCACCCGCCTGTGGCGCTGGCAGCAATGCCGCCAGCAACAGGGCCTCGTCGCGCGACAGCGCCGACGCCCCCTTGCCGAACAGCATACTGGATGCCGCCGCGACGCCGCGTGCCTCGCCGCGAAACGGCGCAAGGTTGAGATAGGCTTCCAGGATCTGGGCCTTGTCGAGCGCGCGCTCCAGCCGCCACGCCGCGAGCATCTGGCGAAACTTTCCCCACGCGGTCTTGTGTGCACCGGAGGCCAGCGCTGGATCGAGAAAGCCTGCGAGCTGCATCGTCAGCGTGCTCGCGCCACGCCGTTTCTCGCCGGCCAGGTTCTGCCACGCGGCATGCGCCAGCGCAGCGAAGTCGACCCCGCCGTGGTCCGGGAAGCGTTTGTCCTCGAAGCGAACCACGGATGCCTGCAAAGCTGGCGAGATTGCCGCGAGCGGCTGCCATGCACCGCGCCGCACGCGGAAATCGACACGCACCTCCTGTATCACCTCGTCATGGCGGTCCAGCAACCAGGCCGACGAGGGCGGATGCTCTCGCTGGATCGCCGCGAGATCCGGTGCATCGCCGCAGCCGGCCAGGGCGAGGCAGAGGCCGGCTACGGCCAGCCATCTCACGGCATCACAACCCAGTCTGCTTGTGGCAGTTCACCAAACTGCTCGGGCTGGTACATGGCTTCGACGCGCACCGGCGGCAGCTTGAAGTGGCCGGGCGTGTTGAGGCGCACGGTGTAGTCGAGCGTGAAGCGGCCCTTGGGTACCCAGGCGTAGTAGGCGCGGTAGCGGTCAAAGGGACGCTCCTCGAAGGCCAGCCAGGCGTTGCCGCTGGCACGGCTGCCGCGATCAGCCAGTGCGGATTCGGTTTGCAGGCCGCCGCCGAGGAGGGTTGCCCCCGCCGGCACCGGCGCATCGACCACCACCCAGCTCATGTCGGCCTGGGCATCGACGCTGATGCGCACGCGCGCGAGGTCGCCGCGCGACCATTTGCCGGCCACGGCCTGTTCCACCGGCTCGATGCGCTGGGCGACGCTGTAACCCGAGGCGAGCGGCGCTTTCAATGGAATCGCCGCCCGGCTGGTGACGGTGACCCAGGGTTTGCCGCTGCCGGCCTGGCTGAGCTTCAGCGTCTCGGCGGTGGCCGGCCAGGGCAGCGCCACCGGCGCAGGTTTCGTCCAGTCGATACTGCGGGTGCTGCCGGCGAGTTCGACGCGCGTTTGTCCGCTCACCGATTCCTTCTCGAACTGCGCGGCAAAGCGGTCGAGCGCGATCTTCGCCCAGGCATTGGCCGTGGTGAGGTCCCAGCGGCCCTGCTTCTGCCGCGCCATGAGGCCGCGCGCCAGGCGCGGGATGTCGGCCTGCAGCGCAGGCTCGGCGAGCAGCACCTCGATCGCACGGGCGGTATTGAGGTCGGGCGACACCATCAGCCACCACAGGCCGTCGCGCGCGCTGGTCGACCAGTTGAGCGTGGTGCCGCGCAGGTCCATGCGCGCGCGCAGGATGCCCACGGCTTCTTTCCGCTTCGCCTCACGCGCGGGCACGCTGGCGAGCCGCTGCAGGATGGAAACGTAGTCGATGAGCGCGGAACTCGGCCACTGGTTGGGCGTGAGCGATACCGCATCGAGCATGTCGGGTGTGGCTTCGCCATAGCGTGCAAGCGCCTCGATCGCACTCAGCTTGCGCACGCTGCCGTCGGCAAATCCGATGCCGGCATCGCGCAGGCGGCCGGCGACGTAGGCCTTGAGGCCTTCGATCATCGCCTGCTTCGCGTCCTGCGGCAGTTCGCGGCGCGCGGCGTGCGCACTGGCGAGCAGGTAGGCGGTGAGCGCGGTGTCGCCGGGCAGGGTGTCGCTCGGGAAGTAACGGACGAGGCCGTTGGCGTCGAGGTGCATGGGCAGGCGGTTCATCGCGTCCGTCCACAGCGCGGCATCGTCGAGCGCCAGCGCGCGCGACGCGCGCTGCTCCATGCAGGTGTAGGGATAGCTGCGCATGTAGTCGCGCATCGCAGACAGGTTGCCGGCCAGACGCGGCGAGGCATCGACCGTGATGCCACCCTGCCCGGCCAGCGCATCGGCCGGCCGCTCGACCCTGACCGCCTGGCTGCCGTCGAGCTGGAGCAGTGTGGCCTGCAGCGCACGCACCGGCACGGCGGGCAACACGGTCTGCACCACTTTCAGGCTGTCGCGTGTCTCGCCTGCGGCGGCGTCCACCTGCCAGGCCAGCGTGCTTGCGCCCGCCGGCACGGTCACCGGCCAGGTCACCGTTTTTGCTTCACCGGGGGCCAGCGTCACGGTTCTGGGCGGCACGTCGAGCCGGCTGTCGCCGGCCTTGAGATTGGGGGAAAGCGTGACTGACTGTGGCTTTTCGCTGCCGTTACGCACGGTGAACTCTGCCGTGTATCCATCCCCCGCACGCACCACCGGCGGCAGGCCCGCCAGAAGCATCACGTCCTGCCGGGTCTGCACGCTGGCGGCACCGTCGCCAAAATAGCCGGCACCCGCGTTGGCCACGGCCACGATGCGGAAGCGGGTGAGGCTGTCGTTGAGCGGCACCTTGAGCTGGGCGCGGCCGCTGGCGTCGAGCTTGACGCGGGCCTGCCACAGCACGCGCGTGTCGAACAGTTCGCGCGTGGGCAGCTTGCCGCCGCCGCCACCCGGCGGCAGGCTCTTGCGGCCGAAGTGACGCTTGCCCACCACCTGCATCTGCGCGGTGGCGGTGTCGACTTCCCACGGGCGCGTCGCCATCATCGCGGCCAGGAGGTTCCAGCTCGGATTGGGCGCGAGTTCGAGCAGGGCTTCGTCGACCGCCGCCACCGCGACTTCGGCACCGGCCGGCAGCTTGCCGCCGTCGGCGCGCGCCACCTGGATGGCGACCGGCACCGTGTCGCGCACCTTGTAGACGGACAGCGGCGTCTTCACGTCCACCTTCAGCGCAAAACCGCGCTCGCCCACGCGCAACGATGTCACGCCGAGCTTGTACGCCGGCTTGCCCAGATCGACCAGCGCGGTCGGCGCGGGCTCGCCGACGCGGCCGCGCACGGCCATGACGGACACCGCCACGTTGGGCGCGTAGGTCGCCTTGATCGGCAGGCGCACAGTGGCGTTCGAGGCCGTGAGCGGCACGACGTAGCTGTCGAGCACGCCCTCGCGTTCCACGGTGACGAGCGCAGTGGCGCTGCGGAACGGCAGCTTCACCTGCAGTTCGGCGACCTGGCCGGGTTCGTAGCGGGGCTGCTCGGGCAGTACGTCCATGCGGTCGGAATCGCTGCCGGCGAACCAGGCCTCGTCGCTGCCCGGCACCCACAGGTCGCGACGCGCAAACACCGCGTTGCCCGCCGCATCGACGGCTTTGGCCCGCACGATGAGGCTGCCGCGCGCCGGCGGCTTGAGCACACAGGCGAGTTCGCCGCGCGCATCGGTTTCGCCCGCGCAGCCGGCGGCCACGCGCTTGATCTCGCGCACGTTCTCGTAGGCATAGAAGCCGCCGATCAGGCGTTTGCGGTGGCTGTAGGTGCGCTCGGCAAAAATATCGGATTCGACCCGCGCATTCGGGACGATGCGGCCGTCGGCGTCGATCACTACCAGGGTGTAGCGCAGGTCGTCGCGCGCGTTCCAGTCGCGTACGCGAATGCCGGGGATGCGCGTGCCGGGCCACAGCGTAGTGCGTTGCGAAACGGTCTGCGTCACGCCGTTGGCGTCGGCGTAGTCGAGTTCCAGCCGCAGGGTGGCGAGCGTGTCCTGCTGCGGCAGGCCGGCAACAGTGAGCCGCGCCGCGCCCGCCCGGTCGAGCGTGGCGGGCTGGGTCCGGGCGAGGCCGGCCTGCGTGGCGTCGGCCACCGGGTCGGCCCCGTCCTCGAATTCGTCGAAATTCTCGTACACGTCCTCGTCGCGCTGGATGCCCTCGACGACGTTGCCGTTGGCGAATGACGTGTCGGGAAAATCCAGATGCGTGTAGTGCAAGGGCTCGACCAGGCTGCGCAGCTTGACCGGCAGGCTGCTCGCGCCGCCGCCGGACAGGTACTGCACGCCGACGTCGACTTCCGCACTGCGGGCGCGCACGAGCTTCGCCTTGGGTAATCCAATCTGCGCCCGCATCGTCGGCAGACGGAAGGCGGACACGGTGAACTGGCCGGACGACCAGCTCCGCTGGCCGCGCACGAGGGTGATGTCGTAGGCGCCGAGTCTGGCTTCACGCGGGATCGCCCACTGCGTGTCGGCCGTGCCGCGTGCATCGAACTTCACCGGCAGCGTGATCGACTGGCCGCTGCCGACGTGGGTCAGCGTCAGCTTGTCCGGCAGCGCCTTCGCTGCCGGCACGGCAAAGCCGGTGCCGGTGCGGGTGCGCACGAAATGCTTCATCGCCAGCGTGTCGCCGGCGCGCAGCAGGCTGCGATCGAGCACGCTGTGGGCGATGTCGGGCGCCCAGGTTTCGGCGGACGGCAGCGCAAAGCGCCAGGACTCGATGCCGTCGCTCCACGAGGTGAGCGTGAACGTGCGATCCCGCTCGACACGCGCGGACACGAACCAGCCGCCGGGCCAGTTCCTGCACGACGGCGCAGTGCCGAGGCGCTTGGCGATGCGCGCGCGGCCCTGCGTATCGGACGCGCCGGTCCAGACCGGCTTGCCCTCGCAGGTGCTGACCGTGACCTGCGCCCCCGCCACCGGCAGCCCGGTATCGAGCGCGGTCACCCACACCAGCGAGGATTCGCGGCCGATCTTGGCGTGCGCGACGAGATTGGTAACCAGCGCGGCGGTGTGCGTGTGGAACGCCGACTTGCCGTCCAGATAGGCTGCGCCGAGGCGCGGGCTGGCCAGTTCGACGACGTAGAATCCGGGCCCGGACAGGGGAATGCCGACGACCTCGAAAGCCTTGCCGCCGCTGGGCTTGGGCACGGCAAACTCGCCAGCCGACGCGACGTTTTCCAGCACGGAAAAGCTGTTTGCCGCCTGTCGCACAGCCGGTTTCTTCGGGTTGATGTTCGGCACGCTACGGCCATAGCGCATGCTTTCCAGATGCTTCAGCCAGCCGATGACCATGACGTCGTCGCCTTCGCGCACGGCGGCAAGTTTGCCGGGCAGCGTGAGCGTGCGGTCGTCCGCCCCGGTCTCCAGATTGCGCAGCGTGACCGGCAGCACCGGGTTGGCGGCTTCGAGCACACCGAAGTGACTGGAAAACTTGGCCAGCGGCGGATAGGCGTCGGTGCGGATCGCGAGCGGAAACTGCGCAGCATTGGCGAGCGTGCGACCGTCGTCATCCTTGAGACCGGCCGGCACCGACAGCGTGAGTGCGGCCTTTTCCGGGAACGGCCCCTTGAAGACGAGTGCATCGACCCAGGGGCTTTCGTCCTCGATCGCGGGCTGCCAGCTGCGGCCTGCGCCGTCGAGGCGGATCTTCACGGCGTCGTCGCGGCGGATTGCGCCGCCGAGGCTCACACGGAGATTCGTCAGCGGATTGCACGCGGCGCGCGCGTTCAGCTTGTCGCAGGTCGCACGCAGGCGGAAAGCCGAGCGCACACGGTAATCGAAGGTCTGTGGTTCGCTGCTGGCGAGCCCGTTGCCCGCCTCGATGCCGGCTTCCAGCACCAGGCTGACCTCGGCTTCGTTCGGCAGTGGCCGCTTGCAGCGCAGCACCTCGACCGTGTCGGCATTGGGCGCGAAACGGCGGCGGAACAGCGGATCGTTCTTCGCTTTCAATGGCGCCAGCGCGGCGTCGCGTTGCGCACCCTGCAAGACTTCAACGTCGATGCGGTCGGCCAGTCCGCTCACGCGGCAGGCTGCATGGGCCGCGAGCGTGCCGGGTTTCACCCGGGCATCGAATGCAAGCAGGAAGGTCTGGCGTTCGTCGATGCTGGAACCGTCCCACGGCCGCGTCGCCAGAGCCTGCGGGCCACCGGTGTCGAAGCGGAAGGTTTCGGGCTTGAGCGGCTGCCCCGCTATATCCTTGAGCCCGGTACGCAGCGTGAACGCGCAGCGCGTCGCCCCCGGCAGGTCACGCTCGAAGTCGTAGGCCCAGGTGCGCTCGTCCAGCCACTTGCCGCTGCCCGCGACCGGGCATTCCACGGTGAAGGGCAACGGCGCACGTGGGTCACCCAGCGCGACCATGGGCGCGTCGAAGCGCGCGGTGGCCTGACGCACGCCCTTGACCGTGCCCTGCGGGCTGAACGCCTCGACACCCGCCGCCTGCGCGGCCAGCGCCACACACATGCCCAACACACCCATCCAGACCCGCATGACTGCCTCCCTTGTATGCAGGCATTGTGACAAGGGCGGATGAAATTTGAAACCACGCCATCGCCGCAGCCAGGCGACATCTGCAAGAATGCGGGCAAGCCGATTCAGCGAGATTCCCGCACGTGAGCCCGACCCTGACAGCCGTTGCAGTTGTGCTGATACTGACCGTCCTGGTTCTAGGCCGCAGGCAACTGCGCAAGGCGCGTGAGCGCTATATCGACCGCTACGACTTCGCCCGGTTGCTGGACGACCGGCTGGCGAAGGAACGTACGGAACTGGGGCCGCACCAGCGCAAACTGGTGTTCCGCGCGCTCAGTGAGTATTTCCATCTCTGCCGCATGGCCGGTCGAAAGCGCATGGTATCGATGCCCTCGCAGGTCGTGGACGACGCCTGGCACGAGTTCATCCTGTTCACGCGCAACTACGGCACCTTCTGCCAGCGCGCACTGGGCCGTTTCCTGCACCATGTGCCCGCCGAGGCGATGCAGGGCCCGACCCAGGCGCAGGACGGCATCAAGCGTGCCTGGCGGCTGGCATGCCTGCGCGAGGGCATCGACCCGAAACATCCGGCACGTCTCCCGCTCCTGTTTTCCATCGATCGCGACCTCGGCATAGCCGACGGTTTCCACTACGTGACCGACTGCCGGCAAGCTGTTGCGCACAATGATACGAGCGGTACAACCTACTGCGGCAGCCATGTCGGCTGCGGCGGTGGCTGCAGTGGCAGTACCGGAGATGGCTCAGGCTGCGGTGGCGGATGCGGCGGTGGCGGCGACTGAATCGGCTCAGGCGTGATGCGTCACAAAGGCCAGTTCCGTGGTGAAGTTGCCGATACCTCGATGGTTGGTGAGCGTCCAGCCGGTCTGTTTCAGGAAATCCGTCATTTCGCGCGTCATGTCGGGATTGCCACAGATCATCACGCGGTCGTGTGCAGGATCCACTGCTGGCAAGCCGAGTCGCGCGGAGAGTGTGCCTGACTCGAACAGAACGCTGCCGCGCTCGGGGGTGTCAAAGGGTTCACGGGTAACAGTCGGCACATAACGGAAGCGGTCATCCATGCGCGACGTCAGTTCGTCGCGATAGGCGAGCTCGGCAAGCGTGCGAACCGAGTGCACAAGCACGACAGTTTCAAAGCGCGCGAACGTCTCGGGATCGCGTATCAGGCTGATGAAGGGCGCAAGCCCGGTACCCGTGGCGATCATGTAGAGCACACGCCCGGGTTTGACGTGTTCCAGCGTGAGCGACCCGGTGGGCTTGCTGTTGAGCCACACAGCGTCGCCAGGCTGCACGTGTGCAAGCTGGCTGGTGAGCGGGCCATCAGGCACGTGGATGCTGAGGAATTCGAGCTCCGGCGCATCGGCTGGCGAAACTATGGAATAGGCCCGGGCGATGAGCTTGCCTTCACGTTTCAGGCCGAGGGTGACGAATTCGCCGCTGGCAAAGGCGAAATCCTGCGGACGCGAGAGCGTGAAACTGAAGGTCTTGTCCGACCAGGGGCGGACGGTCTGGACGGTTTGTTCGGTGTAGGGCATGACAGCCTCCGGTAACTAGGTGATCCATCGATTCGACGCACGCCGGGCGCGCGGGTTCAACTGGCCGACAGGCTTCGTTTCCAGGTGGCCAGGGCCTGCGCGCGCGCCTCGTACACTGCCTCGCGCACGCGGGCCGGATCGGCTGCGCGCGCAACGGCACCGGCGTCGACAGCGCGGGCAATCTCCAGCGCTTCGCGCAAATAGCCGGGTGCGGGAAAGGGTTTCGTCTCGTAACCCGGGCGGCCGCGAAAATCACATTCGCAGGCCTGCAGAAAAGCCGCGAAACGGTCGGGCCGGCGGAAGGCATCAACGCGCTCGAATAGTTCGACCAGGGTGGCGGGGCGCAATTCGGCCGCGCGGTAGGCATTGCCGTGGTCGCGCGCGACGGCCACCGCCAGGTCGCGGCAATCGGCCGGCACGCGCAGGCGCTCGCTCAGCGTGCGCACCAGTTCGACGCTCCGGGCCTCGTGGCCATGGTGCTTCGGCCAGAATTCGGGCGGCGTGGTGCCCTTGCCCAGATCGTGGACCAGCGCTGCAAAGCGTACCGGCAGCTCGAATCCCTGCGCCGCCGACCAGTCGACTACCAGCATGACGTGGACGCCGGTATCGACCTCGGGATGGTGTTCGGGCGGCTGCGGCACGCCAAACAGCCGGTCGAGTTCGGGCAGCAGCCGGGCGAGCGCGCCGCAGTCGCGCAGCACCTGGAACATGCGCGAGGGCTGCGCTTCCATGAGGCCGCGCGCGAGTTCCTGCCATACCCGTTCGGGCACCAGCGCATCGACTTCACCGGCCTCGACCATGGACTGCATCAGCGCCCGCGTCTCGGGTGCCACGCTGAATTCGGTGAAGCGCGCGGCAAAGCGGGCCACCCGCAGGATGCGCACCGGGTCTTCGGCAAAGGCCTCGCTCACATGGCGGAAACATCGGGCGGCAAGATCGGCCTGCCCGCCATAGGGGTCGACCAGCTGGCCAGCGACGTCCTCGGCCATGGCATTGATGGTGAGGTCGCGGCGCAGCAGGTCTTCTTCGAGCGTGACGTCGGGCGCGGCATGGACGACGAAGCCCTTGTAGCCGCGCCCCGATTTGCGCTCGGTGCGGGCAAGCGCGTATTCCTCATGGGAATCGGGATGCAGGAAGACCGGGAAGTCCTTGCCGACCGGCTGGTAGCCCTGCGCGACCATGTCATCGGGCGTGGCCCCGACCACGACATGATCGCGGTCGGATTGCGGCAGCCCCAGCAGGCGGTCACGCACGGCCCCGCCGACAACGTAGGTCTTCATGCTATCGGCACTATCGCCCCGCGTGCTCGCGGTAGTCTTCGTAGCGCGCGCGCGGTGTATCGGCGCGCAAGTATTCCGGGGCGATGGCTTCGAGCGCCGCCGGCTGGAAGTCGAACACGGCCGGCCAGCCCCCGGAACAGACGTTGTCGCTGCACATCGCGAAATAGTTGTCGCGCGTCATCAGTTTGGCACCCGGCTTGAATTCCATCGCCCAGGCCTGGAAATACGACGGCCACTTGCCCAGCGGAATGATGCTGCGACGCTTGCCAATGACGCCGCCGACGGTTTCCATCAGCTGTTTCAGGGTATAGACCTTGGGCCCGCAGAGATCGTAGGTCTGGCCGTAGGTGGCGGGATTGTCGAGGCTGTCGGCGAAGGCGCGCGCCACGTCCTCGACGTGGACCGGCGCAAAGCGCGTGCCGGCGCTGGCGAGCGGCAGCACCGGGAACACTTTCAGCAGGCGCGCGAACATCGACAGGAAGGAATCGCCCCGGCCGAAAATCACCGAGGGCCGGAAGACCGTGACATTGAGCCCGTAGCCGTGAACGAACTTGGGGCCATCGAGAAACCAGCGCTCGTGTTCCTGGTGATGCAGCCCGGCCTCACGCACCAGCGCCTCGGCGACGCCCTTGGAGCGCTGGTAGCCGGAACGCGAGGTGGCATCGGCCCCCAGCGCGCTCATGTGCAACAGGCGATGCACGCCGGCCTCGCCGCAGGCGTGGACGACCTTGCGCGCCAGTTCGATGTGCACATGCTGGAAATCCCCGCGCCGCGCGCTCGGCAGGTCGACGCGGCCGACCGTTTTCTCGTGCAGGATACCGACCAGATTGATGACCGCATCCATGCCGCGAAACTGTCTGACCAGTTCGTGTGCGTCGTGGACATCGGCTTCGACGACTTCCACGGTGGGCAGCAGGATCAGTTCCTTGGCCATTTCACGGCGGTGCGACAGGACGCGGACCTTGAGGCCGCGTGCAGCCAGCTGGCTGACAAGATGGGTGCCGACAAAGCCGGAGCCGCCGAGGATGCAGATGCGTTCGATTTTCATGAGCTGCAGAATCAGAATATTAGGCAAGCCTGATTCTAATCGGCGTCCGGTCCGGGTTCCAGCGATATCGCCGGATCGGGCGCGGTCGGTGCCGCACTGGCACGGGCCGGCACCTCGCCCAGGCGATCCTTCAACAGCACCGAGGGCTGGCCGAAGCGCACCGCGTAATACATGGCATTGCTCATCACCTTCTTCACGTAATCCCGCGTTTCGGTGAAAGGAATGGATTCGATGTAGACCGCAGCTTCCATCGGCCGGCTGTCACGCCAGCGCTGCGCGCGCGACGGGCCGGCATTGTAGGCGGCGGTGGCGAGCACGGGCGAGCCGTCGAGCGTGGCCTGCACGTGGCTCAGGTAATACGAGCCGAAGCGGATGTTGGTGGCGGGATCCTGGATGTCGGCCGGCTGGAATCCCCTGATGCCGAGCTTGCCGGCAATCCAGCGTGCCGTGGCCGGCATGATCTGCATCAGTCCGGCTGCGCCGACGCTCGACCGCGCCACGTTGACGAAGCGGCTTTCCTGCCGCATCAGGCCGAACACCCAGGCCTCGTCGAGCGCATTGTCGCGCGCGGCCTGTTGCGCCAGTTCGCGGTAGGGGGCGAGAAAACGCAGTTCGAAATCGTGCAGTTCACGGGTACGTTCGGCGGTGTGGATGGCGCGGTCGTACCACTCGGCCCGGCGTGCCAGCTCGGCGGCCGCCAGGAGCTGGTTGTCGCTGAAGTTGCGGATCGTCCAGTTCCATTCGGCGTTGGCGTCGCTGCGCAAGCCCAGTTCGTAGAAGGCCATGGCGCGCGCAATGCCCGGCTCGCGCCCCACGGCGTCGATGGCCGCGCCGCCGGTCTTGATGTTGATGGCCGGCGCAGCCATCACCGGCCCCAGTTCTTCCTGGGCCAGCTGGCCGTAGTAATGATGCTCGCGCGACAGCCCGAGTAGCAGCGGCATGGCAGTACCACGCATCCCCGTGGCAAGCGCCGCGCGCGCGCGCCAATAGCGCCAGACGGCTTGCGTGCGCTGCGGCTCGCCCATGCTGTCGATGACCCGGCCGACGGTGGGCCAGTCGCCTGCACGCAGGGCGGCGCGCACCCACCATTCGCGCTGGCTGTCGGTGGTGCCCTGCACGCCAGCGCGGGCAAACCAGGCGGGCGCGGCAGCCTCGTGGCGACGCGCCGCCCACACACCCAGGCGCGCCCACGCGGCACTGCGCTCGGCATCGGTGAAGCGCGCTGACCAGTCGGCCAGCGCACGCGCAGCCTGCACGGAATCACTGCGCGCCAGCCGGTCGAGCGCGTAGAGCGCGATCTCGCGGTCACCCCGGCGGGCCGGGTCGAGCCCCGCCTGCAGCACGCGGGCCGGGGTGCTGGTCGCCCGATCGAACAGCGCAGCGGCAGGGCGCTGCGACTCGGGCAGCGTCTGCGCCACGCTGCGCGCCACACCGGGGTTGCCCGCTTCCAGCGCGAGCCGCAGGCGACGCCACACGTCTTCCTCGTTGAGGAAGCCCGCTGCCATCAACTGCGAGAACAGCGGCGCGCAGGCCGACGGCAGATCGCGCCCGGTGAACCAGAGCGCGACGGCTTCGCGCACGCGTCTGCGGTCGCCGCGCGACCAGTCGGCACGATAGGCAAAGCATTGATGGAGGGTTTCCGGCCTTTCGAGTCGCGGATATTCGGCCAGATAACGGTCCCAGTCGCCCCGTGCGCCCAGGGTTTTCAGCCAGTCGGCGCGCAGCATTTCAGCCGGACGGCTGCCGGGGTATCGCGCCAGGAAATCAGCCACCCGCTGATCGTCATGACGCGCCAGCAGGGAGAGCCGCCAGTATTCGACATAGGGCGCGAGCACATGATCGGCAGGCACGTCCTGCGCAACCCTCTCGAATGCGGCGGTTTTCCGGGCCGCCCAGTCCTGCCGGGCCTTGAGGACTGCGCTGTCGCCGGGGGCAGCCACTGCGGACGAGGCCGCGAACACGAACAACAGGGCAAGGCAGAATTCTCGAAACATGGGCGCGAGGTTATCACGCAGCTTGCCTGGAGAGGCCGGGCGCAATCACACTGGCGGCCTCCCCCGAACTGGCTTCTCCATGTCCCTGCCCCCTGCTGACACCTCCGATCTGCTGTTCGACATCTTTCCTGCGCTGCGGGGGCTCGATCCCATGCTGCACGCGCGCTTGCTGCACAGTCTGGTCTGGCAGCAGGCGCCCAATGACAGCAGGCTTTTTGCAGCGGGCGAGCCCTGCGAGGCCTTTCCGCTGCTGCTCGCAGGCGAAATCCAGGTGGTCCGGACCACGCCGGACGGCCACGAGATCGAGCTGTATCGAGTCCGCCCGGGCGAATCCTGCATCGTCAGCACCAGCTGCCTGCTGGGTGCCGCGCCCTACTCTGCGCGCGGGCGGGCCACATCGCCCGTCATGCTCGCGGCCATGCCGCATGCAGTCTTCGATCTGTTGATCGCGCAGCATCCGCCGTTCCGGCAATACGTCTTCAGCCTCTTCGCCCAGCGGCTGGGCCACATGATGCAGCGTGTGGAAGAAGTGGCCTTCCGCTCCCTGACGCGCCGCATTGCGGCCCTGATGCTGGACACACCGGACGGCGTGCTGGCGCTCACCCACGAACGGCTGGCGGCGCAGATCGGTGCCAGCCGCGAAGCTGTCAGCCGTGCGCTGAAGAAACTCGAAGACGCGGGCGGCCTCACGCTTGGCCGGGGCCGCGTCGCGGTGGCGGATCGCAGCCGGCTGGCGGCAGAAACCTGAGACTTGGTGATGGGCGTCACAGACACCGGTGCATGAGCGGCCTACTCTTCAGTCACCTCGACCGAGGCCTTAATTCACAGGAGCACATCATGTCTTGCAACGTTGGAAGCATCGACCGCGTCATCCGCATCCTCGCCGGCCTGGGCCTCATCGCCTGGGCCCTGACCGGTGGCCCCGTCTGGGCCTGGATCGGTGTCGTGCCGCTCGCCACCGGGATTTTCAAATTCTGCCCGGCCTACAGCCTGATCGGCCTGAACACCTGCGGCACCAAGAAGTAAATCAGGCAAGAAACAGCTTGTAGGCCGGATTGCGGGATTCGTCCCAGTACCGGTAGCCCAGCCCGTCCAGAAATTTCTGGAAGCTGGGCTTTTCCTTTTCCGGCACCTGGATGCCGACCAGTACCCGGCCGTAGTCGGCACCGTGGTTGCGGTAGTGGAAAAGGCTGATGTTCCAGCCCGTGCTCATGCTCTGCAGGAATTGCATGAGCGCGCCCGGGCGTTCGGGAAACTCGAAGCGGTACAGCACCTCGTTGACCGCCTCGGGTGCGCGCCCGCCGACCAGATGGCGCACGTGCAACTTGGCCATTTCGTTGTCGGTGAGGTCGACCGCTTCCAGACCGTGCCGCCCCAGCGTGTCGACCAGGCGCGCGCTTTCGCCCGCCCCGGGCACCGACAGGCCGACAAACACACGCGCAAACTTCGGGTCGGAATACCGGTAGTTGAATTCGGTGATGTTGCGTGCGCCGAGCAGGTTGCAAAAAGCCTTGAAGCTGCCTGGCGTCTCGGGAATGGTGACGGCGAGCACGGCTTCGCGCTTTTCGCCCAGTTCGGCGCGTTCGGCGATATGGCGCAGGCGGTCGAAGTTCATGTTGGCGCCGGAGGCCACCGCCACCAGCGTCTTGCCATGCAGCTTGTCGCCGGCGATCGCCGCCTTGAGGCCGGCCACCGACAGGGCACCGGCCGGTTCCAGGATCGAGCGGGTGTCCTCGAACACGTCCTTGATCGCGGCGCAGATCGCGTCGTTGTTCACGCGGATGATCTCGTCCACGTAGAGCTGCGCCAGGCGGAAGGTTTCCTTGCCAACCCTTTTCACCGCGACGCCGTCGGCGAAGATGCCGACGCGCGGCAGGGTGATGCGCTCGCCCTTGCACAGCGAGCGCGCCATCGCATCGGCATCCTCGGGTTCGACGCCGACGATCTTGATTTCCGGGCGCAGGCGCTTGATGTAGGCGGCCATGCCGGCGATCAGCCCGCCCCCGCCCACCGGGATATAGACCGAGTGGATCGGCCCCGGATGCTGGCGCAACAATTCCATCGCCACCGTGCCCTGGCCGGCGATGACGTCGGGATCGTCGTAGGGATGGACGAAGGTGGCTTTGGCCTCCTTCGCCAGCCCGGTGGCGTGGGCGCAGGCTTCGTCGTAGTTGTCGCCGTGCAGGATCACCTGCGCGCCGCGCGCGGCGACGGCATCGACCTTGATCTTCGGGGTGGTTGCCGGCATCACGATGGTGGCACGCACATCCAGTTTCTGCGCCGCCAGCGCCACACCCTGCGCGTGGTTGCCCGCCGAGGCGGCGACCACGCCGCGCGCGAGCTGCGCCGGCTTGAGCTTCGCCATCCTGTTGTAGGCACCCCGGCATTTGAACGAGAACACCGGCTGCAAATCTTCGCGCTTGAGCAGGATCTGGTTGCCGAGCCGGCGCGACAGGTTATGGGCGACGTCGAGCGGGGATTCCACGGCCACGTCGTAGACGCGCGAGGTAAGGATGCGTTCGAGATAGTCGTCGGGCTGACTCATGACCGGGTTTGATAAATGGCTGCGATGCCGCTATCTTAGCCGGCTACTCGAAACGGACGAAGACATCATGACGCAAGACGAAATGAAGCAGGCCGTGGCACGTGCCGCGGTGGAATACGCCAGAGGCGGCATCATCGGCGTGGGCACGGGCTCGACCGCCAACTATTTCATCGACGCACTGGCCGAGGTGAAAGGCCGCATCGACGGTGCCGTGGCCAGTTCGGAAGCCACCGCCGCACGGCTCAAGAGCCACGGCATCCAGGTGCTGGACCTGAACAACGTGGGTGAGCTCGAAATCTACGTCGACGGAGCCGACGAGATCACCGAACACTACGCCATGGTGAAGGGCGGCGGCGGCGCGCTCACGCGCGAGAAAATCGTGGCGGCGTGCAGCAAGCAGTTCATCTGCATCTGCGACGAGTCCAAGCTGGTCGGCGTGCTCGGAAAATTCCCGCTGCCGGTGGAAGTGATCCCGATGGCGCGTTCCTACGTGGCGCGCGAACTGGTGAAGCTGGGCGGCCAACCCCGCCTGCGCGAAGGCTTCACCACCGACAACGGCAACCTCATCCTCGACGTGCACGGTCTGTCCATCGTCGATCCGGTATCGCTGGAAACCGCGATCAATCACATCGTCGGCGTGGTGACAAACGGCCTGTTCGCGCGTCGCGGAGCCGACGTGCTGCTGCTCGGCACCCCCAACGGCGTCAAGACCTACAAGAAGTAAGCCTTACTGCGGCCGCCCGGTCCCGTCCGGTGCGGTTTCCTCGTCCGGCGGCGATTCCGCCGGCACCCGATACTGCTCGGTCGCCCAGTGCCCCAGGTCGATGAGCTTGCAGCGCTCGCTACAAAAGGGTTTCCAGGTGTTCTCCGCCGTCCAGCGCACGGCTGCGCTGCAGGTCGGGCAGGTGACGACAGGCGGCTTCACAGGGTGCAGAAAGTCAGATCGAAATCGATCGGCTCATCGGTGCAGGTGCGGACCTGCCCCCCGCCCACGTGCACGAAACGGATGTTGAGCATGTATTTGTTGGCCGAGATTTCCGGCACACAGGGCACGGCATCGGTCAGCGTCACCCGGATCAGATGGGGATTGCGCGATTCCAGCATGCGCTGGTAGCTGCCGTTGTCGGTGTGCTGCATTTCCGGCTGGCCGCTGTCCCGCAACAGCCCCAGCACGATCTCGACAGCCGAACGGATCGGTGCGAAAGGCGCAAGCCAGGCGCGCAGTTCGCGCTTGCGCGCCTCGACATGCCGGTGCAGCCAGTGATGGTAGGACGGCAGGTCGAATTCGCACATGCCGCCGGGTATGCAGGCACGCTGCTTGATCGTCATCAGCCAGTCGTCGTCGCGCAAATGCTGGCCGACCTTGCCGGGCAGCTGGTGGATGCCCTGATGGGCAGCTTCCATGCCCGCCAGTACCGATTCCAGCCTGTCCTTTTCCACATGCGGATTACCGCGCAAGGCGGCAAGCGCGGACTTTTGCCGGTCCAGTTCCTGCAACAGGTCGGTCTTCAGGTCGGCCCGCGCCGCCACTTCGGCAAGCTCGAACAGAGTCAGCAGCGCGGCGTGATGCGCGGGCTGCAGGGATGACGCGGTGAAGGCGTCGAAGCGCTCGAACAGGTCTTCCAGCCGCAACAGGGTGCGGATGCGTTCGGAGAGAGGGTATTCGTAATGGATCACGCCGGGATGTCTGGCTGTTTCCGCCGCATTGTCGCCGCTTGGGGCCGAATTTCAAAGCCCGCCTGCTGCCCGGGCCCATTCAAGATAGCGGACGTGGAGCTCGGCGACGGCGGTATCCAGCGCATCCAGGCCACCGGTGTTGTCGATCTTGTCGTCGGCGACCGCACGCCGGGCTTCATCATGCACCTGCGCGGCGACGATGGCCTCGACTTCTGCGCGGGTGAGCGCGCTGCGCGCCATCACCCGCTCGACCCGTATCGATTCAGGGCAGTCGACCAGCAGCGTGCGCTGCACGATGTCGGCGTAGGCACCCGTTTCAAGCAGCAAGGGTACGACGAGCAGCGCATAGGGTGCGTCGAGCGCTGCCAGCCTCTGCCCGGCAGCGCGGCGGATGAGGGGGTGCAGGATGGCTTCCAGCCTTGCGCGCGCCGCCGGGTCTGCAAACACCTGCTGCCGCAATGCCGCCCGGTCCAGTTCGTCCGCCCGGGAAAACACGCTGTTGCCGAACGCCTCTCGAATGGCTGGCAGGGCTTCGCCGCCGGATACCGTCAACTCGCGCGCAATGACATCGGTATCGACCACGGGCACGCCCAGCCGGGCAAAGCGTTCTGACACCGCAGACTTGCCCGCGCCAATCCCGCCGGTGAGCCCGACGACAAACATCAGAACTGGGCGAGATAGGCCTGGGTCAGATCCGCGCCGAAGAACAGTGCGATCAGGCCGCCGCCCGCGAGATAAGGCCCGAAGGGGATGGGCACGCGGCTGTCGTGTTTGACGAACACCACCATCGCAATGCCGATCGCCGCACCCACGACCGAAGAAAACAGGATCGTCACCGGCAGCATCTGCCAGCCCAGCCATGCCCCAATGGCCGCGAGCAGCTTGAAATCTCCGTAGCCCATGCCGTCCTTGCCCGTCGCAAGCCTGAACAGCCAATAGACCGACCACAGCACAAGATAGCCGACGATCGCGCCGATCACCGCATCGTGCAACGGCGCAAAGTAGCCATTCAGGTTGAACAGCAGACCGAGCCAGATCAGCGGCAGGGTCAGGCTGTCCGGCAGCAGGGTGGTATCGAAATCGATAAAGGTCAGCGCAATCAGGGTCCAGACCAGGCACAGCGCGCCCAGCGTCTCCAAGCCCATGCCCCATTTCCAGGCTACCGCAGCGGAGAGCAGGCCGGTCAGAAATTCGACCAGCGGATACCGTTTGCCGATAACGACACCACAGGCGGAACAGCGTCCCCGCAGCACCAGCCAGGACAGAATCGGAATGTTCTCCAGCGCTGTGATCCCGTGCCCGCACGCCGGACACGCCGAACGCGGCGTGGCCAGGTTGTAGGCTGCGGCCGTCTCAGGCACCTCGCCCCGCAGCTCCGCGCACTGCGCCTGCCATTCGGTCTCCATCATTTTCGGCAGGCGATGGATGACGACATTGAGAAAACTGCCAACCAGCAGGCCCAATAAAAAAACCAGCCCTGTGAACAGGGCTGGTTCTGCAAGCAGAAATGGCATCATCCGCCGACAATTGCCCCCATTTTGAAGATAGGCAGATACATGGCGATAACCATACCGCCGATCAAAGTGCCTAGCACGACCATGATGATAGGTTCCATCAGGCTCGACAAGGCTGACACGGCATCGTCCACTTCGGATTCGTAAAAATCGGCTACCTTCCCCAGCATCGAATCAAGTGCGCCAGACTCTTCCCCAATCGCAGCCATTTGCAACACCATATTCGGGAATTTTCCGGAGTTCTGCATGGCAGTTGTCAATGAGGTCCCGGTAGCAACTTCTCCCCGGATTTTTGTTGTGGCTTCAACGAATACCTGGTTGCCCGATGCCCCGCCCACAGAATCCAATGCCTCGACCAGCGGCACACCGGCAGCAAACATGGTCGACAGCGTCCGTGTCCAGCGCGCAATCGTTGCCTTCTCGATCACAGGTCCAAAAATCGGCAGGCGCAGCATCAGCTTGTCCATTGCCATTTGCATTTTCTTCGAGCGCTTCCAGGACTGGAAGAATGCATACAAGCCACCACCAATCCCCAGAAAAATAGCCCACCACCACGTGACAAAAAAATCAGAAATTGCCATCACCACCATCGTCGGGGCTGGCAAATCCGCACCAAAACTGCTGAACAAGCCCTTGAACGCCGGGATCACAAAAATCATGATGATTGCCGTGATAATGAAAGCCACGACAATGATCGATACCGGATAAAACAGGGCCGATTTGATCTTGCTCTTGATGGCAAGGATCTTCTCCTTGTATATCGCCAGCCTTTCCAGCACGGCTTCGAGAATACCGGCCGCCTCGCCCGCCCCCACTAGGTTGCAGAACAGGCTGTCGAAATATTTGGGATGACGGCCGAACGCCTGGGTGAGGCTGCTGCCTTTCTCGATGTCGGCCTTGATTTCCATGAGCAGCCGCTGCACCGATGGGTTGGAATGCCCACGCGCCACGATTTCAAACGACTGCAACAAAGGCACCCCGGCTTTCATCATGGTGGCCAGCTGGCGTGTGAACAGCGTGATGTCCTTGTCGGTAATTTTTTTGGCCCCACCGAACAGGGCACTCTGTTTCTTGACCTTGGTGACGGTGATGCCCTGTTTGCGCAACAGGCTGTTCACTACGGCCTCGCCTCCGGCCATCATCTGACCCTTGACCTTCTTGCCGCGCTTGTCCATGCCTTCCCAGAGGAAGGTGGCCTCCTTGATTCCCTTTGCCGCAGTCGCCATGGATAGTGATCCTTATAAATTGGTAACGGCCTCAACCTCTTCGAGCGAGGTGAGCCCAGCCTTGACCTTCAGCAGTCCTGCCTGGCGCAGGTCTAGCACGCCTTCGCGCTTGGCCTGGTCCGCGATATCCGATTCATTGCCGCCCTTGAGGATGATGCGGGTCATGGCGTCGGTAATCGGCATGATCTGATAGATACCGACCCGTCCCTTGTAGCCCGTACCACCACAAATATCACACCCGACCGGCTTGTAGGGTTTCCAGCTGCCGTCGAGTTGCTCCGGCGTGAATCCGGCAGCCAGCAGGGCCTCCTGTGGGATGTCGGCCGGCTGTTTGCAGCTACACAGGCGCCGCCCAAGCCGCTGGGCAGTGATGAGGATGACCGAGGAGGCGACGTTGAAAGGCGCCACCCCCATGTTCAGCAGCCGGGTCAATGTGCCGGGCGCATCGTTGGTATGCAGGGTCGACATGACCATGTGGCCGGTCTGCGCAGCCTTGATGGCGATATCTGCGGTTTCGAGATCGCGGATTTCCCCCACCATGATGACATCGGGATCCTGACGCAGAAAGGATTTAAGCGCCGCTGAAAACGTCAGGCCCGCCTTGTCGTTGACGTTGACCTGGTTGATGCCCGGCAGCTGGATTTCCGCCGGATCTTCAGCGGTCGATATGTTGACATCCGGCTTGTTGAGGATATTGAGGCAGGTATAAAGTGAAACCGTTTTACCCGACCCCGTGGGGCCGGTCACCAGCACCATGCCGTAGGGACGCTGCACGGCATTGAGCAACAGCTCTTTTTGCCAGGGTTCGTATCCCAGGGCTTCGATCCCGAGTTGCGCGCTGCTGGGGTCCAGAATACGCATGACGATCTTTTCGCCATACAGGGTGGGGAGCGTGCTGACGCGGAAGTCGATGGCGCGCGACTTGGAAAGCACCATTTTCATCCGCCCATCCTGCGGCACCCGTTTTTCCGAAATATCCAGACGCGACAGCACCTTGATACGTGATGCAACCTTGTCCTTGATCGCCATGGGCGGCTGGGCAACTTCGTAGAGGATGCCATCGCGCCGGTAGCGGATGCGATAAAACTTTTCGTAGGGTTCGAGGTGGATATCCGATGCGCCAGCGTTGATGGCGTCTAGCATGATCTTCTGCAAGTAGCGCACCACGGGTGCATCGTCGATTTCGATGCCACCCGTATCCGGCTGGGATGAACTCTCTTCATCGGCGAAATCGAGATTCAGGTCTTCTGCATTGAGCACGGCCAGTGTGTTGTCAGCCGCTTCCCCGACTCTCTCGATCAGCTTGCTCAGCTTGTCGTCCTCGACGACTACCGGCTCGACCGTCTGCCCTGTCTGGAATTTCACTTCGTCTAGTGCCTGCAGTTGCGTCGGGTCGGACGTGCCCACATAGAGCTTGTTGCCGCGCTGGTACAGGGCAACCACGCGGCGCTTCTGCATCAGCTTGGGGTCAAGCAGCCCCTGGGGCATGGTCTCCGGGTCCATGGCCCCCAGATCAAGTAGGGGATAGCCAAAGGAGACAGCGGCAAACTCGGCGATCTGCTCGGCCTTGAAACGCTTGGTACGGACCAGTTCGGTCACGAAAGAGTCACCGGCCTGCCCCGCGCGCTTGGACGCACTCAAGGCGTCATCTTCCGACAACCAGCCATGGTTCACCATGGCACGTGCCAGCCCGGTTAGATTGATGCCATTTGTCACAGCGGCCATAGCTGGTTTCCTGACCCTATCCTGTTGAGGTTATTGCCTGAGTCCCGTCACCACTGGGCCGGAACCCGATATCACAGGCCATAACGGCAATCCGCCGGCTAAATTGAGTCGTGCCCTGTCGTCGACATTTTCCGGGGTACGAGAATACGCGCCATTTTGACCGCCCTGTCCTGGGTTTGCACGATTTCAACCGGCACGTTTCCGAGCTTGATGCTCACCCCCGCCTCAGGGATGTCCTCAAAGTGCTCCAGCAACAGGCCATTGAGCGTCTTGGGCCCATCGAGCGGCAGATCAAGCCCGAGCTTGCGATTGAGATGTCGCAGGGACACCCCTCCTTCGACCAGCCAGCTGCCGTCCGCGTCACGCCGCAGATAGCCCACATCGGAGGGGGCCTGGGTCGTGAATTCGCCGACCATTTCTTCCAGCAGGTCTTCCAGGGTCACCAACCCCTGAAGCTCACCATATTCATCGACAACCAGCGCCAACCGCCTGCGGCCGCGTTGGAAATTGTTCAACTGGGTAAAAAGCGGCGTGCCGGCAGGCACAAAATACGGCTCTTCCAGGTTTTCACGCAACATCCCGGGATCGATTTCCTCGCCGGTCAGCGCATGGAGCACACGCCGGATGTGCAACACCCCCAGCACTGTGTCGAGCGAATCCTGCTGCACGACCAGTCGCGTATGGTGGCTGGTCGTGAGTTGCTGGCGCAGCCGCTCAGGATCGTCGGCCAGATCCACCGCCTCTATCTGGCTCCGGGGGGTCATCACATCGTCGACCGTGATGTCTTCCAGTTCCAGCAGATTGACCAGGATGCGGTGGTGTTCCCGTGGCAGCCTGCCCGAGGATTCCAGCACGATGGTACGCAATTCCTGCAAGCCCAGGCTGGTGCCCTGGCCGGGTTCCGGCGGTTTGATCCTCAGGGCCTTGAGGATGCCCTGCACGAACAGGTTGACGAACCATACGACAGGATAGGCCAGCTTCAGCAGCGGTGTCAGCAGATAGGCCGCCGGATAGGCGATGCGCTCGGGGTAGGAAGACCCCAGCACCTTGGGGGTGACCTCGCTGAAGACCAGGATCAGAAACGTCAGGATCAACGTGGCAACCGACAGGGCAATGTCGGAATCACCGAACAGCCGGATCGAGATGATCGTCGACAAGGTTGCCGCCGCGATGTTGACCAGGTTGTTGCCCAGCAGGATCACTCCCAGCAGCTTGTCGGTGCGATCCAGCAGGGCTTGCGTCAGTTGAGCCCCGCGCTGCCCCATTTCGGCGGCATGTTTCAGGCGATAGCGATTGATCGCCATCATCGCGGTTTCCGTGGCGGAGAAACACGCAGACAGGAACAGCAATCCGCCCAGAAGGGCGAACAAGGTAGAGATCGAGAGGGATTCCACGGAGGCGGTCGGTACTCAGCGACCCAGCAACACTTCCAGCACGAACTGGGTGCCCAGGTAGGCCAGCAGCAGCAGGGTAAAGCCGGTAATCGTCCAGATCAGTGCCGTTCGCCCGCGCCAGCCCCGGTAATGGCGCCCCACCAGCAAGCCGCCAAACACCAGCCAGGAGAGGATCGCAAAGACGATCTTGTGGGTGAACTGCAACGGCGTGCCGAACAGTTCTTCCGAGAAGAGCACCCCGCTCCCCACGGCCAGTGTCAACAGAATGAACCCCGCCCCCAGCGTGCGGAACAGCATGGCTTCCAGTGTCAGCAAGGGCGGCGCGCCCGCCTGCAGGTGGGCCTTGCGATGCAGTTGCTTTTCCAGCATCGTCATCAACACGGCATGCAGGGCTGCCACGGCAAGCAGGCCATAGGCCAGAAAGGCCACAATCAGGTGCGCGCGCAACGCCAGCGCCTGGGAATTGGGGATGGCATGGTCTTCCGTGAAGAAGGCCAGCACCAGCACCGAGCATGCGGCCAGCCCGCTCACCCAGGATTGCAGGCTCGCCAGCGGGGCCCCCCGGCTGGCGAGCCAGTAAATCAGGGCCATCAGCCAGCCTATCGCCGACAATGAACTGCCGAAGCCCAGTCGGATATCGCCCTGCCCCAGCACCGCGTGATACAGCAGCCCCCCGTGGACCAAGAGCGCCAGTGGCAAAACCGTGTAGACAGACAGGGCTGCGGGAGCCGACCGCAGCCGCCAGGCCGACCAGAGGTAAAGGGCGCTCACGGCAAGAGTAAGCAGCAGAAGGGGGGACATTCGTTAAAATGGCGATGAACTCAGCGGTTCATTATCCATGCCGCCTCTAACCGCAACAAGGAAACCATGCTAGAAAACCTCAGCGGACGCCTCGCCGGCGTCGTCAAAACCCTGCGCGGGCAGGCCCGCATCACCGAAGCCAACGTGCAGGACACGCTGCGCTAGGTCCGGCTTGCCTTGCTGGAGGCCGACGTTGCCCTGCCCGTGGTCAAGAGCTTCATTGAGGCTGTGAAGGTTCGCGCCCTCGGCCAGGAAGTATTGACCAGTCTCACGCCCGGCCAGGCGCTGATCGGCATCGTCCACGAGGAACTCACCGCGCTCATGGGCGGCGCAAACGCCGATCTCGACCTTGCGGCAACGCCCCCGGCCGTCATTCTCATGGCAGGCCTGCAGGGCTCGGGCAAAACCACGACATCGGGCAAGCTCGCCCTGTTGCTGAAAAACCGCAAGAAGAAGGTCCTGCTCTGCTCGGCCGACGTTTACCGGCCAGCTGCCATCGACCAGCTGCGGCAGTTGGGCAAACAGCTCGACGTCGCCTTTTTCGAGGCCGGAGACGTGCGCGAGCCGCTGAAGATCGCCGCCGCCGCACAGGACCACGCCCGCAAGCAGTTCTACGACGTATTGATTGTGGACACCGCCGGCCGGCTGGCGATCGACGAAGCGATGATGGCCGAAATCCAGGCGCTGCACGCCGCGGTCAAGCCGGTCGAAACACTGTTCGTGGTGGACGCCATGCAGGGCCAGGATGCAGTCAACGTCGCCAAGGCATTCAACGAAGCCCTGCCGCTCACCGGCGTGGTATTGACCAAGCTCGATGGCGACGCGCGCGGGGGCGCGGCGCTCTCGGTGCGCCAGGTCACAGGCAAGCCGCTCAAGTTCGTCGGCGTGGGCGAAAAACCCAATGGCCTGGAGCCCTTCCACCCTGAACGCATGGCGCAGCGCATCCTTGGCATGGGCGATGTGCTCTCGCTGATCGAACAGGCCAAGGACAGCGTCGATCTGGCCGAGGCCAAGAAGCTCGCCGACAAGGTCAAGAAAGGCAAGGATTTCGACCTGGAAGACTTCAAGGCGCAGATCCAGCAGATGCGCAAAATGGGGGGGCTGTCCGCGTTGATGGATAAATTGCCCGGTGCCGCCAACATGGCCATGCCGGCAGGCGCCGACGAAAAGGCCGTCAACCGCGTCGAAGGCATCATCAACAGCATGACCCCGCTGGAACGCCGCAAGCCGGAAATCCTCAAGGCCAGCCGCAAGCGCCGCATCGCTGCCGGTGCGGGCGTACAGGTACAGGAAGTCAACAAGCTCCTGAACCAGTTCGAACAGGCACAGAAGATGATGAAAATGATGGGCAAGGGCGGGGGCCTGTCCAAGATGATGCGCGGGATGAAGGGCATGCTGCCCGGTATGCGCTGACCCGGCCCTCTGGCCAAGCCGGACTTTTTGGGTATAATTCGCGATTTTCTCCGTTTCCCGGTGGGTTGAATCATGGTCGTTATTCGTCTTTCGCGCGGCGGCGCCAAAAACCGTCCCTTCTACAACGTGGTGGTTGCCGATTCGCGCTGCCGCCGCGACGGCCGCTTCATCGAGCGCGTCGGTTTCTACAATCCGGTTGCCCCCGAAGGTGCTGAAGGCGTGCGTCTCAACGCCGAGCGCATCGGTTACTGGGTGAGCAACGGCGCGCAGATGTCTGACACCGTCGCCCGTCTGGTCAAGCAGAACAAACCCGCCGCTGCCTGATTTGGCTGAGACCGACGGCTGGATCGGCTGTCCGCATTGAATAACGACTGGGTCGTCATGGGACGGATCGCCGCCCCGTTTGGCGTCAAGGGCTGGGTCAAGCTCCAGCCCTACAGCGAAGACCCGGGCACGCTGATGGATTTCGAATCCTGGCGGGTTGGTCGCGGCGAGCAGCACAGGCAGTTCACTGTCGAAGCCATCCAGGACCACGGCAACGCCCTGGTCGCCAAACTGGTCGGTATCGACGACCGCGACGCGGCGTATGCCCTGCGCGGACAGGAAGTTTCGGTGGAACGGGTTGACCTCCCGCCCCCCGGGGACAACGAGTTTTACTGGTCGGATCTGGTCGGGTTGCGCGCCATCAATCGAGAAGGCGTCGAACTGGGCAGGATCGACAGCCTGATGGAAACCGGCGCACACGACGTGTTGGTGATCAAGGGCACACGCACGCATCTGGTTCCCTTCGTCGCGGCTTTTGTCGGCAAGGTGGATCTGGCAGGCGGCACGGTCGAGGTGGACTGGGGCGAAGACTGGTGATGCGTTTCGACGCGCTCACCCTGTTTCCGGAAATGTTCGATGCCGTACTGGATTACGGCATCACGCGGCGGGCGCTGGACCGCGGGCTGTATCGGTTCAAGTCGTGGAATCCGCGCGACTTCACCGACGACCCGCACCGCACGGTGGACGACCGCCCCTACGGCGGCGGCCCCGGCATGTTGATGCTGGCTGAACCGCTGGACCGCGCGCTGAACGCGATCCAGCAGGATCTGGCAAACGAGGATTTGACGCCCTGGGTGATGCATTTCTCGCCCAGAGGACGCCCGCTCAACCATCGGCGGGTGATGGAATTGAAGGAAAAGCACGCGCTGGTGTTGCTGTGCGGACGCTACGAAGGCATCGACGAGCGCTTGCTGCACAAGCGCGTCGACGAGGAAATCTCGCTCGGTGACTTCGTGCTGTCGGGTGGTGAACTGCCCGCCCTGGCGCTGATGGACGCGATCATCCGGCAACTGCCGGGCGCGCTCAACGGTGCCGAATCGGCCGCGCAGGACTCGTTCAGCCACGGGTTGCTCGACTGCCCGCACTACACCCGGCCGGAGGTATGGCAGGGCGTGGCGGTGCCGGAGGTGCTGAAAGGCGGCAACCATGCGGCGATCGCCAGATGGCGGCACGAAGAAAGCCTGCGCCTTACTGCCGCGCTGCGGCCCGATCTGCTGGAACGGGCGCAGCAAGAACAGGATTGACCGGCTTGCCCTCGGGCGAACCGGAATGAAGCGGTACCGGGTGGCATCCATTCCGGGCCATGTGAAACGGCGTGACGTTCCTCCTCCCGGAGGCACCTCTCCCGCCTTGATGTAAGGAAACATCATGAACATCATCGAGCAACTCGAGCAGGAAGAAATCGCCCGCCTGGGCAAGACCATCCCCGACTTCGCCCCCGGCGACACCGTGATCGTCCAGGTGAAGGTCAAGGAAGGCAACCGCGAGCGTCTGCAGGCCTACGAAGGCGTGGTCATTGCCAAGCGCAACCGTGGCCTCAACTCCGGCTTCACCGTGCGCAAAATCTCCGCCGGCGAAGGCGTGGAACGGACCTTCCAGACCTACTCGCCGCTGGTCGCCAGCATCGAAGTGAAGCGCCGTGGCGATGTGCGCCGCGCCAAGCTCTACTACCTGCGTGAGCGTTCCGGCAAATCGGCCCGCATCAAGGAAAAGCTGCCGGCCCGCAAGGCCGCTGCTGCCGCCGCTGCCGAATAAGCCAGACTGCACCCTGCGACAACGCCCGCCCCGCGCGGGCGTTGTTGTTTGCGGGCGTCGTAGAATGACGCCATGCTCGACTACGACGCCATTCTCGACGCGCCCCCCTGCCGCCTCGGCGCGATCTTTTCCGGCGACACGCTGACGCGGCTGGATTTTCTGCCCGTCAACGCGCCCCCGCCCACCCGACTCGACGCACGCGCACGCGCGCTGGCCCGCGAACTGGATGCGTATTGGCACGATCCCGCCTATCGTTTCAAGCTTGTCATGTCCCCGCTGGGCACGCCCTTCCAGTTACGCGTCTGGCAGGCCTTGCTGGCCATTCCACCGGGCGCCCCGGTCACCTACGGCACACTGGCCCGGCAACTGGGCACAGCCGCCCGCGCGGTCGGGCAGGCCTGCGGCGCCAATCCGCTTCCCATCCTGATTCCCTGCCACCGGGTGGTGGCCGCCAGTGGATTGGGCGGATTCATGCACCACGCCGCAGGGGCACCGCTCGATGTGAAATCCTGGTTGCTCGCGCATGAACGCTCCGCTGATTGATCGATTCTGCGACCATCTCTGGCTGGAAGACGGGTTAGCCGATGCCACACTGGCGGCCTATCGACGCGATCTGAACGGCTTCGCTGGCTGGTTGCTCAAGGCACGCGCCTGCCCGCTCCATGACGCCGTTGCGGGCGACATCGAGGCCTGGCTGTCCTGGCGCTTTGCACAGCGCACGCAACCCCGCAGCACCGCACGCTACACCTCCGCGCTCAAGCGCTTTTACCGTTTCCTGCTGCGCGAACGCCTGATCGAAGCCGACCCCACGCGCAACCTGGACCGGCCTGCATTGCCGCGCGCCCTGCCCAAGACCCTGACCGAGGCCGATGTCGAGCAATTGCTTGCGGCTGCCGGGGACGACACGCCGGCCAGCCTGCGCGACCGGGCCATGCTGGAAACGCTGTACGCCACCGGGCTGCGCGTCTCCGAACTGGTCTCGCTGAAACTCACGGCCCTGAGCCTCAACGACGGCGTGCTGCGCGTGGTTGCCGGCAAGGGAAACAAGGATCGCCTGGTGCCGCTGGGCGAGGAAGCGGTGCGCTGGCTCGGCCGCTATCTGAATGAAGCCCGGCCCCTGCTGCTGGGCGCGAAACGCAGCGAAGCCGTGTTTGTCACGCCACGCGGCAGCGGCATGACCCGACAGGCCTTCTGGCATCTGCTCAAACGGCGCAGCCAGCAGGCGGGTATCGACAAACCCCTCTCGCCGCACACCCTGCGCCACGCCTTCGCCACGCACCTGCTCAATCACGGGGCCGACCTGCGGGTGGTGCAGATGCTGCTGGGCCACAGCGATATTTCGACCACGCAGATCTACACGCACGTTGCACGCGAGCGCCTGAAGGCGCTGCACGCGCAGCATCATCCGCGCGGCTGACGCAGGCTTACACGCGCCCGGTGGCCCGCGCGAGATAGAACCATTCCTGCCCGGCCTGGGCCCCGGGGTTGGGAAACACTACATAACCATCACTGTCGGCCTTCACCACCTGGCCATCGTGTCGTATGCCGATGCTTTCTCCCTGTTTAACCGGATCGAAGCTGGCCCAGGGCCGGCAGAAGGTATCGCCTTCGGCAACACGATCCACAACCGAATACAGGCGCAGCGCCTCGGTTTGCGTCACAGGCTCGGGCTGCACGTCCTGCGCAAGTCGCAGGTGCGCAAGGGTATGGCGGATCGCCCGATAGGCCACTTCAGGCGCATGCGGATCGTCGTGCTGCCCGCATTCCAGCGTGAGCGCGATGCCGCCCTGGGCACGCATGTACTCGGTTGTGCCCACGCCGTAGCGGGCATCCGCCTCGTGGCTCGACACCCCTGCCGCCACCCGCCGCGCCACGCCCGCTGCATAGGTATCCAGCCAGCCATCGACAAAACGATGCACCCCCAGTCGCAACGCCAGCGCGGTCTCCTCGTCCGCACGCGCAAACGGTTCGAGCGCACCCGCGTTGTTCTCCGGCCCCAGCATGACAAAGGGCTGACCCGCAGTGTGGAAGGAATGCAGGTCGAGCAACACGTCATGCGCCGCCAGCAGCGGGCACAACCAGTTGGCAACCCGATCCTCGAACTGTTCAGGGGTCGCGGTCGGCGCAAGATTGCGATTGAGATTCCGGTCGCCCATGCGCCGGTTGTTTGCATACGCCAGCGGATTGGTCACCGGCACGAAGGTCACCCGTCCTGCCGCCAGCGCCAGTTCACCCCGCTCGATTTCGGCCACCACCCGACGGATCGCCTGCGTGCCGCAGGTTTCATTGCCGTGCACGGCCCCCAGTACGATCAGGCGCGCACCCGTTGCCAGGCCATCGAACTGGATGGACTGAAAATGCAGGGATTCGATTGTGCTCATGGGTTCATGGCCTTGAAAAACAACGACACGCTGGAGACCAGCAACAAACCGCCCACCAGTTGCATCATGCGTCGCGCACTCAAGCCGACGTGCACCCGGCCACCGAGATACAGGGCACCGAGCATCAGCGGCAGCGCCGCCAGATAGGCCAGCCAGACCGAAGGCGTCATCAGCAGTCCCGCCAGCAGGAAACTCGCGATGCGCACCAGTCCTTCAACAAAGAATACGGCGGAGAACGTTGCACGCAAATCGCTTTTGTCGCGGATGCGGTGGGTAAGGTAAATCACGTAGGGCGGGCCGCCCGTGCCGAACAATGCGCCCACCATGCCCCCGGTTAGCGAAGCGGGAAGCGCCCACACGCGCGAAACCGGCTTGTCGCCCACGATGCCCAGCAAGGTCCGCAATGCAAACAGGCACACGAACACCGCCAGTGCGATCAGCATGGGCTGCGCCGGCAGACTCACCAGCAAGGTGGTGCCCAGCACCACGCCGATCACGCCAAAGGGAATCAGCCACCCCACTTCGCGCCAGTCCACCCGACGGGTATTGAAACCACCGATCACCAGCGAAGCCGTAAAATCGAGCAGCAAGAGCAACGGCACGACGAATTGCAGCGGCAGGAACAGGGCCAGCAGCGGCACCGCAATCAGACCGGAACCAAAGCCCGTCACCCCCCGTATCACATAGGCCACCAGCAGGATGACCGCCGCTGCGGCGATCTGCTCGAACATCACGCCCGGCTGCCGCGCTCGATGGTGATCCCCAGCTCCTTGATGCCGGGCACGATGGCGAACTTGGTCACCGAAACCTTGACCCAGGGCGCGCCAAACTCGTCGCGCACGATGGCAGCAACATGCTCGGCAACCGATTCCACCAGGGTGATGGGCTGCGGGGCATT
>JBEQCD010000014.1:0-39516 GCA_041639515.1 Hydrogenophilales bacterium
TGTCGCGCGCGGTCACCACCGTCACACCGGTGGCGAAATTGCCCAGGGCGTCGCGATAGGCGCGTTCATTGAATTTCCTGCGGCGGGCAGCCATGAAGGCGAAACTAACATATTGCGATCATCGACGGCACTGCCGGATACTTCGGATACGAGGGGTCTGGGGTCAGGGGTCAGGCGGCGGCGCGGGTGTGGATCCAGAGTTCGCCGCCAGGGCCGGTGTGGCAGTCGGCGGCGACGTGGTAGGTCGTCATGAGTTGTTCGGGGGTGAGGACATGGGCCGGCGTGCCGAGTGCGACGAGCCGGCCCTGGTCGAGCAGGGCGATGCGGTCGGCGTAGCGCGCCGCCAGGTTGAGATCGTGCAGCACGGCGATCACGGCAAAGCGGTGCGCGCGGGTGAGGTCGCGTGCCATGTTGAGCAGGCTGTGCTGATGGGTGATGTCGAGTGCGGCGGTGGGTTCGTCGAGAAACAGCAGGCGCGATTCGGCGTCGCCCGGCCAGACCTGCGCCAGCGACCGGGCGAACTGCACGCGCGCTTTCTCGCCGCCGGACAGACGCGGGTAGGCGCGTGTGGCAAGGTGGCCGGCGTCGGCCGCAGCCAGCGCCTCGTCGACGATATCCCAGTCGCGTGCGGTGGTGTGGCGTTCGCAATGCGGATAGCGGCCCATCATCACCACCTCGCGTGCGGTGAAGGCAAATTCCAGATGTGTGTCCTGGCGCATCACCGCACGGGTGCGCGCCAGTTCGACCGGCAGCCAGTTGCCGAGCCTGCGGCCACCCAGTGCCACCTCGCCAGCATCGGGCGAGAACTCGCCCGCCATCACCTTGAGCAGGGTGGACTTGCCCGCGCCGTTGGGGCCGAGCACAGCCAGCAGTTCGCCGGCGCGTACCGACAGGCTGACGTCGTCGAGCAGGTCGCGTCCGCCGCGCGTGACCCGGACATGGCTGGCGTAGATCATGCGTCTTTCCCGCGTTTAGCCAGCAGCCAGATGAAGAAGGGCGCGCCGAGGGCGGCGGTGAGCACGCCCAGCGGCAGTTCGGCCGGCACGATGAGTGTGCGCGCGCCCAGGTCGGCCAGCACCACGAGCAGCGCGCCGAGCAGCATGGAAACCGGTAGCACCCGGTGGTGGTCGGGGCCGAGCATCATGCGCGCCAGGTGCGGCACGACCAGGCCGACGAAGCCGATCATGCCGGTGAAGGCGACCAGCACGCCGACGGCCGCCGCCACACCGAGGAAAATGCGCCGCTTCACCACCTGCACGTCCACGCCGAGATGGGTGGCTTCGGCTTCGCCCAGCAGCAGGGCGTTCAGCGCACGCGCCTGACGCAGGAATACGAAAGCGACGAGCGCGACCACGCCGAGGCAGACGGCCACCAGCGTCCAGTTGGCCGCGCCCAGTCCACCCAGGGTGAAGAAGGTGAGGTTGCGCAGTTGCTCGTCGTTGGCAAAGTAACTGAACGCACCGAGACCGGCACCGGCCAGCGCGTTGATGGCGATGCCGGCGAGCAGCATGGCGGTGATGTCGGAGACCCCGGCGCGGGTGCCCAGGCGGTACACCACCAGCGCGGCGACCAGGCCGCCGCCAAATGCGGCAAGCGGCAGCATCCACATGCGCAGCGCCGGGAACATCAGCGGGGCCAGCAGTCCACCTGCGACAATGACGAGTCCTGCTCCCAGTGCCGCGCCACCCGAGACCCCGACGAGGCCGGGGTCGGCCAGCGGGTTGCGGAAGAGCCCCTGCAACGCGGCCCCGCACACGGCAAGGCCAGCCCCGACGATCATCGCCAGCACCACGCGCGGCAGGCGCAGGTGCAGGATGAGGCTGGTTTCGCCCGGGCCCACCGGCACCCCGGGGTCGATTCCCAGCTGCGCCGCCAGGATGGCGAGAATCTGCATCGGGGGCAGCGGCACTGCACCGGTGCCGGCAGCCGCCAGAACCGACAGCACGAGCAGGGCCAGCAGCACGAGGACGATGGCCACGGGCCGGCTGAAGCCGGGCCAGCGCGGCACCGGCTGAGATTGGGCAAGACTATTCATGATTGCAGCAGCCAGGCAGGCACACGCCAGGGGCACAGGGACGCGCGAACGGCCGACCCTCGGCCTGGATGAGGGTGGCTGGAGCGGCCACGACGAATCCCCGCGTCGTTCCTCTGGAGGGTCTGTGCGTCCGGCATCCCTGTGCCGCTGGCG
Source organism: Hydrogenophilales bacterium (assembly GCA_041639515.1). Classification (GTDB taxonomy): domain Bacteria; phylum Pseudomonadota; class Gammaproteobacteria; order Burkholderiales; family Thiobacillaceae; genus Thiobacillus. Next base: position 2,189 of record JBEQCD010000014.1, read on the forward strand.
TGTGCGGAAACACTCAGGCCTGCCCTCGCGTCTGCTGCGCCAGCTGTATGACGGCCTGCGGCGTGCGCGGGCCGAAGCCGAGCAGGAACAGGCCGTCCAGTGCCACCACATGGCGCTTGCGCGCGGCGGGCGACTCCGCGAGCCCCGGGCGCGTGAGCAGCGATTGCAGGCCGCCGAAACCATCGACCGATTGCCCGGTGGTGACGATCACTTCCGGGGCGGCGGCCAGCAGGGCTTCGGGCGAAATGGTCTTGTAGCCCTTGAAGTCGAGTGCGTTGTCGCAACCGGCCAGCGTGAGCATGGCGTCGGCTGCCGTGTCGCGCCCGGCAAGATTGAGCGTGGGCCCGCCGTGCGCCATGACGAAGATGGCGCGCGGCCGGCCCGGCAGGGCGGCGACGGCTGCCTGCGTGCGTCGCCAGTCGGCTTCGTACTGGCGGATGCGTGCGGCAGCCCGCCCCGGCTGGCCGAGCGCGGCTCCCACTGCAAGCAGTTTCTGCATCGGCGCATCGGCGGTGTGGGCTGTGTTGAGGCTGACCCAGCGCACGCCGGCCCGCTTGATCTGCTCGACCACGGCGGGTGGGCCGGCGTCTTCGGAAGCGAGGATGAGACCGGGGGCCAGCGACAGCAGGCCTTCGGCCGACAGCGCACGCTGGTAGCCCACGCGCGGCAGGCGTTCGGCCATCGGCGGATACAGGCTGGTGGTGTCGGCTCCGACCAGCAGGCGTTCCATGCCGATGGCGTAGACACACTCGGTCACGGCACCGCCGACACTGACGACACGCAAGGCCGGTGCGGCATGGAGGGGACGGCTGGGCAGGGCAAGCGTCATGGCACCCAGGGCCAGGAAGTCACGGCGCTTCATGCAGCACGCTTGCCCACGCGGGGCAGAAAATCTTCCTGGCCGATATCGGTCTGGATGGGCGTGGCGAAGGCTTCGCGGGTGAGGCCCATGCCGTTGAGCATCCAGACGCCCACCCAGGTCCGGGTGAAGCGTTCGAAGCTTTGCTGGCTGTCCCACGCGAGCATCAGCGTGAAGGCCTCGCGGCGCTCGCGCGGCAGATTGAATTCGTAGGACACCAGGCCCAATGCCTGCTGCAGCGAGTCGCGCGCCGCCCGCCAGGCGTGCTGGAATTCGTCGCGATAACGCGGCAACACGTGAAAGTGATAGGCGATGGCCAGCATCAGCGCGTCTCCATGCTTTCGGCCAGCGTCCGCCAGCCTGAGGTTTCGGGAATGCCGGGTTTGCGCTTGCCGAAAAAATAGGCAATCTGCTCGCCTGCGGCGTCAAAGATTTCAATCGAGGTGACGATGCCGTCGGCGGTGGGTTTTTTCACCCGCCAGGCCTGGGCGACGAGGTCTTCCCGCAGATGCAGGTTGAATCCCGGATCGAGCACGTTGATCCACGGCCCCATGCGCTGGATGTCCTTGACCGGCCCGCTGTGGATCTGGATGCAGCCGGGGTTGCCGACAAAGATCATGATGTCCGTGCCGGCTTCGGCCGCGCCCTGGAGCAGGCGCGCCGGCGCGTCGATACGCAGCGGTGTGGCAAATTCTGCGCCGATGAGGCGGAAGGCCTGGGTGCGCGACAGGTCGTGCTTTTTCAGCAGGCCAAAGAACTGGTGGGTGTCGTGCATCGCGCGCCAGTCGGCCTGGAAGGCGGCGAGGTCGATTTCGGCGTCTGGGCGTTCGGCAGGGCGCACACCGGGACGCGGCAGCACTTTCTCGCCGGCAATCTGGAGGGGCGCGGCCCAGGCTTCGCACAGGGCGTCCCAGGCGAACAGGTCGCTGGCGTCGCGCAGATAGATCTTGTGCACGGCGTCGCCGCAAGCGTCGAAGAACTGGAACGAGCGGCGGGTGAGCGTGCCGGTGGTTTCCGTGACCGCATAGCCGAATGCCCACTTGTCGTAGAACAGGCGCAGGTCGATGGCATCGCCCAGCACCAGCCCGACGTGCTCGCCGTGGCTGATGTTGGTGTAGATGCCGTCCTTTTCGTGGACGGCAGCGTCGTTGCGGGTCAGCGCCATCACCGGCCCGAGTTCGCCCATGCGCATCATCAGGTCGCGCCAGTCACCCTGCAGGCGGACGACGTGTTCGCCGATGCCGGTGGCCAGCAGCTGGGCTTCGGCAACCCCCAGTTGCTGCGCCGCGTCGCGGATGCGCAGGCTCTTCTGTGCGGTGAGCGCGTGCCAGGCGTCGCGCAGTTCGCGGGGGGAGTCCGGATTGAATGTAGGCAAGGCTGGGGCGGGGGTCTGGACGGTAGCGTTCATGCTGCGATGCCCTTGGGTTCGTGATCGAGTGCAAAGCCGGCCAGCTGGCGGCGACGGTCGGCACCCCAGTCGGTCAGTGTGGCGGGGGGATGCGTGCGGACCGGAGACAGCTGCGCATCGTCGATGTCGAGATCATCGGCGAGATTGCGGCAGGCTTCGCGCTCCACCAGGCTGAGGCTGTCGTATTCGGCTGCGCGGTCGAGCAGCAGCCGGGCGGAGGCCTTGTTGCGGGTGCAGGGCTGGCGTAGCAGCACAAGCGCGGCAACCAGCAGGGACGAGACGGGGGACGGGCGCATGAAATCTCCTCAGGCGGCAGCGACAAAAGATTGACCGGGTTGCCATTCGCAGGCGGTGAGTTCTCCGCTTTGCAGGGCATGGAGCAGGCGCAGGGTTTCCTGCGCGGAGCGGCCCACGTTGAGATCGTTGGCGGCCACGCTGACGACCCGGCCTTCGGGGTTGATGATGAACGTGGCCCGCACGGCGACACCGCTGTTAGTCAGCACGCCGAAACCCTGGGCCAGCGCGCGCGATACATCCCCCAGCATGGGAAACTTCACCGGGCCGAGGCCGTGGCGGACCCAGGCGCGGTGGGCATGCGCGGAGTCGATACTGACCCCGAGCAGGGTGGCACCCGACACCTCGAAATCGGATGCGAGATCGGAGTAGGCGCGAATTTCCGTGGGGCAGACAAAGGTGAAATCCAGCGGCCAGAAGAACAGCACCAGCCACCGGCCACGATAGTCGGCCAGACCGACCGGCTCGATGCGGCCGTCGGGCAGATAGGCCTCGCAGTGCAGGTCGGGAACGGTGCAGCCAATCGAGATCATGGGCGGCTCCCGGTTCAGTGCAGAACAGGCCGGATGTCGGTGGACGCCACGGCGCGCCATTCATAGGACAGGCGCTGGTAGGCTTCGACGAGCCGGGGGTGGGTGGCGCGATCCTGCATCCAGGCCAGATGCTGTTCGACCATGCGCGCGAGTTTGCCGCAACCGGTTTGCTGATAGCGGTGCATCAGCCACAAGGTGGCAGCAATGACAATGTCGGGAGTGTCGTGCGTCCGGGTTGCGTTCATGCCAGTCTCCTGTCGGGTGCAAGGCTGGCTGGCGCCGGGGCGCGGGCGGGCGGGGTGTGCGGGTGGGCCGGGTCTCGGGCGGACCGGGCACCGGGGCTTACTTGGTGAGGATGAGCTTGCCGTTCTTGGTGATGCGCAGGCGATAGTGCTCACCGTTGTGGCTGATCAGGATTTCCTGAGCGCCCTGGAATAAAAAGTCCGTCGGGATTGCGCCCGACGGAAAAGTCCGCATTCCGGGCTCGACCGGAGGACGGATGGAGGAGGGTTGCGCGGCGTGCAGACTGTGCATGTCAGGTGCCTCGTTTTCGGAAGTCATGCGCGTTCGGAAATAATCAATGTGTTACGAATAATAACGATTCTCATTTGTGTGTCAAGCGTCATTTAACTGGCGTAAGAAAAAAACGGGATCAGGCGTCAGAGGGAGGTGTGCGAACCCATTCGCCGCGCACCAGCGGGGCGACCGTCAGCACCTCGGGTTGCAGGGTGACGTGGGTGATGCCGTGCTGTCGCGAGAGCGTTTCGCGTGCAGCGGCAAGCAGATGTGGCCAGTCGGCCAGGTCGCGCAGTTCCATGTGGGCAGACAGGGCGACGGTGCCGGACGAGAGTGTCCACACATGCAGGTCGTGGACGCGCACCACGCCGGGCAGTGCGGCGAGGTCGCCGCCGACTTCGTCGAGATGGATGCGGCTGGGCACACCTTCCATCAGCACATGCAGAACCTCGCGCAAAAGGCGCAGCGCGGAGAACAGAATAAGCGCGGCAACGAACAGCGAGAGCAGGGGGTCGATCGGCGTCCACCCAGTGAACAGGATGACGACGCCCGATGCGATGGCGGCAACCGAGCCCAGCGCATCGCCCATGACGTGCAACAGCGCGGCCCGGCTGTTGAGCGTGGCCTCGCCGCGCGAGAGTATCCAGGCAACGGCCAGGTTGATGCCGAGCCCGATGACGGCGACGCCGACCACCGCGCCGCCAGCGATGTCGCGCGGGCTGCCGATGCGCTCGATGGCCTCGCTGACGATGAAGCCGATGAGCGCGAGCATGAGTACGCCGTTGAACAGTGCCGCCAGCACTTCCGCCCGGACGAAACCGTAGGAATGCGAGAGGCTGGGCGGACGGCGTGCCAGCCAGGCCGCCACAGCGGCGAGCCCGAGTGCGGAACTGTCGGTGACCATGTGGCCGGCGTCGGCCATCAGGGCCAGCGAACCCGACCACCAGCCGACCCCGGCCTCGACTGCGGCAAACGACAGGGTGAGCAGCAGCGCCACCAGCAACTTGCCGTTTGCACCACTGTGCCCCAGGTGGTGATGGGTGTGGGTTTCGCCCCGGTCGAGGGAATCGACCGCGTGCGTGTGATGGCTATGACCGTGCACAGTAATCGGTGGGGTCGACGAGGTCGAGCGCGCCCGAATCCATGCCCAGGCCGGCCAGATGGCGCAGGGCGTCGGCGTAACGCGGGGATTCGCGCAGCATGGTCATGCCTGCCGGGTGCGGGCGACCGTGCATTCTGGCCAGCCGCGCCCGGGCCGGCGCAGGCCAGTCGACCTGCAGCCGGGCCAGCACCTCGTCGGCCAAGTCGGGGCGATTGCAGACCAGCGCCATGTCGCAGCCAGCGACGAGGGCGGCTTCAACCCGCGCGACGATATCGCCTGCCACGGCCGCGCCGGCCATGCACAGGTCGTCGCTGAAGATGACGCCGTCGAAGCCCAGCTCGCCCCGCAGGATGTCGCCGAGCCACACGCGCGAAAAGCCGGCAGGCTGCGCATCGATGCGCGGGTAGATCACGTGCGCCGGCATCAACGCGGCGAGCCCGGCTTCGATCATCATGCGGAAGGGAACGAGGTCGGCGCGGGCAATGTCGGGCAGGCTGCGTTCGTCGACCGGGATGGCCACGTGTGAATCTGCCACCACGTGGCCGTGACCGGGGAAGTGCTTGCCGCAGGCGGCCATGCCGGCGTCCTTCATGCCCAGCATCACCGCCTGTCCCAGCTCGAACACGGCGCGCGGGTCACGATGGAAGGCACGGTCGCCGATGACGCTGGAGGCCCCGTAGTCCAGGTCCAGCACCGGCGCAAAACTGAAATCGACGCCGTGCGCGCGCAGCTCGCTGGCCAGCACATAACCGGCTTCACGCGCCAGATGGCGGGCCTGCTGCGGGTGGGTATCCCAGCGTTCTCCAAATGCGCGCATCGCCGGCAGACGGGTGAAACCTTCGCGAAAACGCTGCACCCGTCCGCCTTCGTGGTCGACGCCGATCAGCAGCGGCGCGGATTTGAGCGCATGAATTTCCGTCGTCAGCGCATCGAGCTGCGCCAAGCTGGCGTAGTTGCGCGCAAACAGGATGACGCCGCCGACCAGCGGATGGCTCAATCGCCGCCGGTCGTCATCGGTGAGTTCGGTTCCCGCAACATCGCACATCAGCGGGCCGAGCGTCATGGCCGGGCCTTGTTGTCTTGAATCATCATCGCCGCTCCCTTGTGGTTTACACCGGGCATCTACGCGCCCTCCAGCACGACAAACGCCATCACCCAATCGCCTTCGTCCGTGAGCGACACATGATGCGCGATTACGCCCCGGGCCGCCAGCCAGGCCGCGAGTTCCGGCGCGCACACCATGCCGGGCTTGCCGAGCGCGTCGCGGACCACCGCCAGGTTGCGCAGGCTCAGCGGCGCGCGCAGGCCGGTACCGGCAGCCTTGGCGAAGGCTTCCTTGGCCGCGAAGCTCTTGGCCAGAAAACGTGCCGGATCGAGACTGGCGTCATAGGCCGCGCGTTCGTCCGGCGCGAGCAGGCGGTCGGCAAACGCCTGACCGTGGCGTGCGAGGCCATCGCGCATGCGCGAGGCGTCGAGCAGGTCGGTGCCGATGCCGATGATCACAGCGACACCTTCACCGGCAGGCCGGCCGCGCGGATGGCGTCGGCAAATTGATCCAGCCAGCTGGCGGGCAGGGCGGACAGGCGGCTTGCCTGAGGCTGCATCGACGGACGGGCCAGTCCGTACAGCAGCACGCCCTGCACCGGCACCTGTTCGCGCCGGATGCGGGCGATGGTGTCCAGATACGCGGCGGTCTCCTCGGCGGCGGGTGGCATGCCATCGGTGGCAAACACGCAGGTCTGCAACCAGGTGGGACACAGGCGCGCAGTCGCGGCCAGACGCTCGAACTGCTTCTGCGGACTGATCCGTGTCTGGTTGATCGCGCGCATGCCGGCTGGCGTGGCACTGTCGAGCTTGAACCAGACTTCGCCGTTAAACGCAGCCATGCGGGCCAGGGCCGCCTGCACACGCGGCCGGTCCGCGAGGCTGCCGTTGGTGATGAGCACCAGTTTGACGGGGGGATGGGCCGCCGCGCCGGTCAGGCCGAATGCCGTCATCACCCGTCCGATGCACTCGACGACATCGGCAAACTCGCGCGCGCTGGTCGGTTCGCCGTTGCCGGAGAGCGCGATGTCGTTCAGGCGGCGCGCGCCCTCAGGCACGCGCGTTTGCATGAAGTCTCCCTGCAGGATGTCGGTGAGCATCGTGCGCAGTTCGCTTTCCAGCAGCGCCAGGTCGATGGCAGGCGCGGTGCCGCGCTGCAAATCCGGTACCTGGCAATACACGCAGGCCCAGTTGCAGGCGTTGTTGGGGTTGAGGTTGATGCCCACCGATACGCCACCTGCCCGACGCGACACGACCGGGTAGACATAGGTCATGTCCGCGCTGTCGCGGTCGTGGTTGGTGGGCGTGAGCGGGGCGGTGCGAGGCATGGCGCGATTCTCCCACCTTCGACCGGCAATAAAAACGGCCCCGCAGTGGGGCCGTTATCTGAATCGGGCCAAGCGGTGCATTTCTCACCGCTTTGCCGGGCGTCACAGGTTGTGGCTGCGCCCAAACCCGCGAGGCTAAATGTGTATCTGGCGGAAGCGGTGAGATTCGAACTCACGGATGGCTTGCACCATCGCCGGTTTTCAAGACCGGTGCCTTAAACCGCTCGGCCACGCTTCCCGTGCACGCCCGGCTGGGGGCGTTTGCGACGAGGCGCGATTGTAACGGTTAGGCGCAGGTTTGACTTATTTTGCGCCAGCAAGCGGGCTCACGGCAACCGGGTTGAAGAACGCCATCCAGTTGGCCGGTGTTTGGGTTTCGGCTTGCCAGCGGCCCTGCAATTGCGGGTCGAAGAGTTTGAAGAAGGGCTGGTAGCTGGCGGGTGACAGGCTCGCCATGCTCCAGCGCGCCCACTTGCCCTGATCGCCCATGACGGTGCCCACAGCTTCGTAAAAGCGCGGATCCATCATGGCTTGGGCCCAGGCAAATGCGGTTTGCGGCGTAGCGAGCGCGGTCATGTTGCCGATCATGCCGGGGCTGGCCATGGTATCGGTGGCACGGCCCCAGTAGGCGGGTTCGCTCATGTTGCCCAGACGTTGCTGGTGGAAATCGGGCTCGGTTGCGGCATTGAGAAAGCCGACGAAGTTTTCCGGAGACCGGGCGGGCAGGCTGTTGCCGGTGAAGTCGCCCATCTGGGCGAGCCAGCCCGAGGTGGTCTGGGGAACCGTATCGGCCAATGCGCTGGCGCTAAAAGCCGCCGTGGCGGCGAGCATGAGGATGGTCGGTTTCATAGGAACTCCCTTGAGATGATTCAGGTTGAGAAGAATATAAGCATAAACTTATAAGCAAGATGTGGACCCGCCTGGCGGGCTACGGATGAGCATGAATGAGTCCGTTCTGTCGGGAAAAGTTTCATCGACCGTGCAGGCAGACAAACCGAACATGGCGGCAGCCTGACAACGCCTGTTGGTATTTCGTCGCGCCTCTGGCTGCCGTCACCCGAAATCGCCGGATATCACCCATCCAGTCGGGCTGTTGAGCAGAAAAATCACACCGGCGGGTTGGCACAAATGGTGCAAGGGCATCGGCATATGCACCAGCAAGGCACATCATGACCGATCTGTTTGACATGTTGACGACCATCGCACGGCGTCGCAAAACCCCTTCGGGTTCACCTTTTGCCAGCCAGAAATCCACGGATAAATGGCTGCGCACTTTGCCGACGGATTCCGATTACGACACGCACCATGCGCTGGTCGAGGGTCTGGAACGTTTCAATGCGGAGCCGGTTGCGGCCAGCGTGGCACGCCTGAAAACCCTCCTCTCGATCGAAGCGGCCGGCCTGCCCCTGCAGGGCCGGATCGTCGAGCAGTATGTCCGCAACCAGTCGTCCTTCCGGCTTGCCCGGCAGGCCTTGTGGCGCGAATCCTGGATCTTCTGGTCGCTGATGGCGGACGCCTGGCTGAATCTGCTGAAGCAGGCCTACCGTGGCCCCGCAAGCGAGTCGCTGAAACCGCACATAGCTGAAATGGGCGTGCGGGCGCTGCGTTATGCAGGCCTGACCATGCGCTGGGATTTTCACCAGAGCCGGATACCGGTGTCGTCAGCCTGGCGACGGGTACACAAACTCTACCGTTTGCTGGAACGCGACGACCAGGTCCGTCAGGCGGTTCGGCTCAATGGACGCACGACCGACTGCACCCGTGAATTCACGCTGATTGTGTTGATGGGCCTGGTCCATCCCCTGGGATACCGGGCACAGGACATCGAGTCGATCGCGCAGATCCTCGAAAGCTATTCCCCCCTGCCGGTTCCCGTGCAGCGCCCTGACCGGGACGCACACACCCACGTCCTCGATCTGTCGCTGGCGGAAGGCGCGAGCGTGATCGACAGTCCAGACTGGCCGCAGGGACACCGTCTGCGTTATCTCGATCTGCATCCCCTGATCGCCCATCTCCAGTCACTGGGCCGTTCGGACAGCGAACGCAGCGGCCTGCCCCAGCAGATGGCCAGCCTGATCGAGCGCGGCGGCAATCCCCGCATGGGGCTCAGGACGCATCGATTTGGCGAGATGTGGTCGGTTACCGGCATGGACCGCATCCTCGCTGCACTGGCCATGCCGGGCGGAAATGAAGCCCGGCCCATGCTCGATTCGTGGACACTGCGTGACGAAAGTCCGGAGGGGATGGGGTTTGTGCTGCCCGGAGCGACCGACATCCCGCATGGCCGACTGGTGGCTGTGAGCTGGAATCCGGGCGATCAGGGCTGGCAGTTGCTGGCCGTCCGCTGGCATCGCGAGGAAGGCGAACATATCCTGCTCGGCACGCAGCGTCTGTCGCGGCATCCCAAACGTGTGGAAGTTTTTTTCGAGCACACCATGCCAGACATGACGCAGGACAAAGCCTGGGCGATCTTCCTGCCGCTGCCCCAGCCGGAACAGGGGATGAGCCACCTGTTGCTGCCAAAGTCGCACTACCGGTTCGGTGCCAGCCTGATGCTCTTGGACGGCGAGGTCGTCTACCGATTGCACCTGGGCGAGGTACAGGAAAGCCACGAAGGCTGGCTGAGGGTGGCGATGGAGGTCGTGGGGCGCGAGCAGTTTGCGGCTGCGGCCTGACCTGGCGGACTAGCGGGTACGGATGTCGCCGAAGTGGAATCCGAACGTGCCGGCGCGCCGGTCCCGGAAATACTGCTCCAGCGTGGCACGCACGGTGCGGAAGGCGATTTCGTCCCAGGGAATTTCGTCTTCGGTGAACAGACGGACTTCGAGTGATTCGATGCCGGGCTGGTAGTCCAGATCGAGCAGGCGTGCGCGGAACATCAGATACACCTGGTTGATGTGCGGCAGGTTGAAGAGGGTGTACAAGCTGCCAGGCTCGATGCGGGCCCCCGCTTCTTCCCTGGTTTCCCGCATGGCACCTTCGAGTGTGGTCTCGCCGTTTTCCATGAAGCCGGCGGGCAGCGTCCACAGGCCGTATTTCGGTTCGATCGCGCGGCGACACAGCAGGATCTTGTCTTCCCATTCGGGAATGCAGCCCACGACCATTTTCGGATTCTGGTAATGGATTGTGCCGCAGGCCGGGCATACATGGCGCGGCATGTGGTCGCCATCCGGGACGCGCACCAGGACGGTACTGCCGCATTCGCTGCAAAAATTCATGGGTGTGGGCTCGTGGAGTCGTGGCCCACGGTAGCAAAATCCCCCCACCCTGATCAAGGCCGGATTTGGCCACCTTGATGCCTGCGATTATCATCCGGCTGATTCAATCGTTGTTGTGGCAGCCATGCGTCCCTCCCATATCGAAACCATCCTCGACCGCGAATTCGAAAGTGCGGTCGATGGCCACCATACCCCGGTCATGCTCTGGGGTCCGCCCGGCGTCGGCAAGTCCCAGATCGTTGCCAAGATTGCGCAGCAACACGGCGTGCCGCTGATCGACATCCGGCTGTCCCAGATGGAACCGACCGACCTGCGCGGCATTCCCTTCCGCAGCGGTAATCTCGTCGAGTGGTCGATCCCGTCGGTGTTGCCTGACGCAAGCCGTCATGGCCCGGCCGGCATCCTGTTTCTCGACGAAATCACATCGGCACCGCCGACCGTATCGGCTGCCGCCTATCAGCTCATTCTGGACCGTCGCCTGGGCGAGTACGAAGTGCCGGAAGGCTGGGTGATCTTTGCCGCCGGCAACCGCCAGGGCGACCGCGGCGTGACCTATGCCATGCCCGCGCCGCTGGCTAACCGCTTCACGCACTACGAAGTCGAAGTGTTCCTCGACGACTGGGTGAACTGGGCCTACGGCGAAGATATCGATCCGCGCGTGATCGCCTTCCTGCGCTTCCGCCCGGACCTGCTGTTCAGCTTCGACCCGGCGCATACCCCCATCGCCTTTCCCAGCCCCCGCTCGTGGGAATTCGCGCATCGCGCGCTGCAAAAATTCGACAAGACCGAACTGCTCGCCGACGCGCTCGTGGCCTGCGTCGGCCAGTCGGCAGGTCTCGAACTGCGCACCTTCGTCGAGAACATGAACCAGATGCCGGATATCGACGCGATCATCGCCGGTCAGGATGCCGAGGTGCCGCAGGGCGTGGACCTGCAATACGGCGTGGCCGCCGCGCTGGTGCGCAAGGCCGTGCAGGCGGCTGACAGCGGCAATGCCGCAACCATCTACGGCAACATCCTGCGTTACGCGCACCGGTTCCCGCAGCGCGAACTGGGCGTAATGCTGGTGTCCGATCTGCACCGTGCGGTGGGGCGTCCCCTCTTCGCGGTGCCGGAGTTCGCCAACTGGGCGAACAGCATTGCCGATCTGGTGCTGTACGAGCATTGATCCCATGAGCGACGCAGACGACGCCGCGCTCGCGCCCATCCTCACCAAACTGGCTGCCGCACGCACACGGCTGATCATGGAGCGGCCCTTTCTCGGGTCGCTGGTGATGCATCTGCCACTGAAGCCAGCGCCCGACTGGTGCCGGACCACCGCCACCGATGCCAAGGCGTTCTACTTCAATCCGGGTTTCATCGACAACCTCAACCTCGCGCAGACGCAATTCGTGCTGGCACACGAGGCCATGCACTGCGCGATGGGCCACGACCACCGCCGCAACGGCCGGATCAAGAAACGCTGGGACGTGGCGTGCGAACACGCGGTGAACCTGGTGCTGATCGAGGACGGCATGAAGCCGCCCCTGCACGGCATCCTGGCCGACCAGAACTACATGACGCTTTCGGCCGAAGAAATCTATCCGATGATTCCCGAGGACACGCCGGAGGAATCCTTCGACGAGCATCTGTTCGACGACGACAGCCAGACCGGATCGAGTTCCGACCCCAACGAACATCCGGAAGACCCGGAACAGGGCGATGCTGGCGGGGCGGGACAGTCGGGTGAAACCGACCCTCAGGACCGCGACGGTGGAGCCGGCAATGCCGCCGAGCGGCCCGACCCGCTGACCCCGAGCGAACGTGAAGACCTCGCCGAACAGTGGAAGAACCGCCTGGCTGCCGCTGCGCAGGCTGCGCGGCAGGCCGGGAAGCTGTCGCAGTCCATGCTGCGCTGGGTCGACGACCTGCTTGCGCCGAGCCTGCCGTGGCGCGCGCTGCTGGCACGGTTTTTCGTCGTGAACCAGCGCGACGACTATTCCTGGCGGCGGCCCTCGCGGCGCGAAGGCGATGCCCTGTTGCCGCGCCTGTCGAGCGACGGTCTGGAAGTCGTCGCGGCCATCGACACCAGCGGCTCGATCTCGGACGAGGAACTGCGCGAATTCGTCACTGAACTCGACGCCCTCAAAGGCCAGGTGCGCGCCCGCGTCACGCTGCTCGCCTGCGACAACCGGGTGGACGTGAATGCACCGTGGGAATACGAGCCTTGGGACACCATGCAGTTGCCGTCCGAACTCGACGGCGGCGGCGGCACCGATTTCCGGCCGGTGTTCGAATGGGTCGAAGCCGAAAACCGCAGCCCCAACCTGCTGGTGTATTTCACCGATGCCGAAGGCAGCTTCCCCAAAGTGCAGCCCGACTATCCGGTCATCTGGCTGGTAAAGGGCAAGGGCCAGGTGCCCTGGGGCGAACGGGTGCAACTCAATTGAGCGCGCTCGACACCCCGCCCAGCCGGGTACGCAGCTTCCTCTTCGAATCGCTCGATATCCGGGGCGGCTGGGTGCAACTCGGCACGGCCTGGCAGGAGATGGCGGCCGGACGCGACTACGCCGCACCCGCGCGCGACCTGCTCGGCCAGATGGCGGCCGTGACCACGCTCATCGCAGCCAACCTCAAGCAGCCCGGCCGGCTCACTTTCCAGATGCGGGGCAGTGGTGGGGTGTCTCTCTTGGTCATGGATTGCGACGAACAACTGCGGCTGCGCGGCATGGCGCGCGCAGCCGCAGACATCGTGCCTGGCGCGCTGCCCGCCCTGCTGGGCGAAGGCGCGCTCACGCTCACACTCGAAACGGCGGATACCCGCCAGCCTTACCAGAGCCATGTCCCTATCGAAGGGACGTCGCTCGCTGCTGCATTCGAGCACTACCTCTTGCAGTCGGAACAGCTGCCCACGCGCCTGTGGCTGGTCGCCGGGCCGGATGCCGCAGCGGGGCTGTTCCTGCAGGCGCTGCCCGGTGCCGCCGCGCGCGATGCGGACGGCTGGAACCGCGTGCAGGTGCTGGCCGATACGGTCAGGGACGAAGAATTGCTGACGCTCGGTGCCATCAAGCTGATCGAGCGCCTGTTTCCGGAGGAAGACGTGCGTGTCTACGACCCGCGTCCGGTCAGCTATTCCTGTCCCTACGACCCGGCCAAGATTTTTGCCATGCTGAAGAGCGTGGGGCAGGTGGAATGCGAATCCATCCTGGCCGAGCATGGGGAAATTCGTGTGCATGACGACATATGCAACCACGAATACGTGCTGGATGCAGCGGCCGTTGCCGCACTGTTCAGGTAGACAAAGGAGGCACCATGCGAATCCGGATTGTGTTGCTGGCCGCTTTGCTGGCCATGCCGGGCTTGTCCCGGGCTGATGACGATGGCCGTTACCAGGCCCTGCCGCTGGCAGGGGCGGATGGTGGCAAGGGCGGCGGCCGGGCCTTTATCCTCGATACACGTGACGGCCATGTCTGGGTGTGGAGCGAAAACGAACTTGTGACCGCTGCCGATGGAAGCCGTCGCTACGGTGCCGGTTTCATCTATCAGGGCAAGCTCCGGCCTGGCTCCCGGCCGGGTGAATTCATCGCGCCCTGATAGACCTGATTCCAATCAGGGTGTGGCGGACACTGTCGAGCGTCGGGTGTGTGTTGCGCCCGAGCAACGCGGCAAACCGGCTATTGAAGAAATTTAATAGATTGTGGTTTTCTTTTGCCGATTTGCTAGAATTCCGCGCGTCGGCTGGATCACAAGTCCCGGACCGATCTCTGGTGTGGGTTATTAATCGTATTTAAAGGGAAATCAAATGAAATATTCCGTCCTCCTGGCTGCTCTGCTGGCTGCTTCCATGACCGCTTGCGGCCAAAAAGAAGAAGCTGCTGCGCCTGCTGAAGCCCCCGCTGCTGAAGCTCCGGCTCCGGAAGCTGCTGCTCCGATGGAAGCTGCTCCTGCTGACGCTGCTGCTCCGATGGAAGCTGCTCCCGCTGACGCTGCTGCTCCCGCTGATGCTGCTGCTCCCGCTGATGCTGCTCCGGCTCCCGCTGCCCAGTAATATCGGGTCAGCTAAAAAAACCGGCCTTCGGGCCGGTTTTTTTTCGTCCGTACAACGGGAAGATTCGTCGATTGCCTCGAAAACTCAACGCTTGGGCGCATGAGTTGCCGGATCTGTTGCGCGGGACAGGGCGTGTTTGCTTGCCAGGGCGAAAATCGTCCTGATTCTTGGGCAGGGAATGAGGTTTGCTGCATGCCTCTCCGTACACACTCAAGCGGAGAACCAACGTGCGAATCATTTCTGTTGTGACAGGATTGCTGGCCGCAGGCATGGCCTTGCCCGCCTCGGCCTATGTGATTGATGCCAATCTGGCAGAGTGGGGCCTGACGCGGACCGGGAGCGCGTCCGACTGGACCCCGAATACATCGGTCAAAGCCTGGGCGGTCGAAGACCAGACCGGCAACCTCAACACCTATCTGTCTCCCGGTTATGGCGGACAGGCGTATGACGTTGAAGCCCTGTATGTGGACTTCGACGCGCAGTATCTCTATCTCGCGATGGTGACCGGCCACAATCCGCTCACGCAGGATGGCGGGAATAACTACGCGCCGGGTGATTTCGCAATCGATTTTGGCCGTAACGGCGTGTTCGAGTTTGGCCTTGAAACCACCGGCAGCAATGGCATGACCCAGGGTGGGCTGTATGCCGTCACGCAGTGGGGCTCGGGCTTGTGGGGCGCAGCCAACGAAGGCCCCACTTCCATTCTGGCGGGCGTGCTGCTCGGCACGGGGCAGGTGGCTTACACCACGAACGGGGTCGACAACCTGGGTGTGCATGCGGCCGACCGGCATTTCTTTTACGAGGCGCGCATCCCCATTGCCCTGTTCGGCCAGTATTGGGGCAGCGAGTTCGACGTGCACTGGACCATGAACTGCGCAAACGATTCCATGATCGTCGACCCGGCGCCCGGTGCAACAGTGCCCGAGCCCGGTACGCTGGCCTTGTTGCCGCTGGGGTTGCTTGGCATGGTCGCGCTGGCGCGTCGTCGCCGGTCAGCTTAAAAAGCGGTCGAGTCGCGCGATGGCTTCAGCCAGGCGTGATTGCGGTTGGGCGTAGGCAATACGCAGGAAACATTCCGGGCGATGCCGGCCAAAGTCGAGGCCCGGGGTGACTGCCACACCGGCGTCTTCAAGCAGCGACCGGGCAAACTGCATGCTGTCCGGGGTCAATTCGCGGCAGTCTGCATAGAGATAGAACGCGCCTTGCGGCTGCACGGGTATGGCAAGGCCGCGTGCGCGCAACGCCGGCAGCAAAAAATTCCGGCGTGCGTGCAGTTCCGCCTTGCGGGTTTCGAGTTCGGCCAGCGTTTCGGGTGAAAACGCGGCCAGCGCGGCGTGCTGGACTGGCGTGGACGCAGCCAGAAAAAGATTCTGTGCCAGTCGTTCCAGTGCGGGCAGGGCCCAGGCTGGCGCAACGAGCCAGCCGAGTCGCCAGCCCGTCATCAGAAAGTATTTCGAGAAGCTGTTGACGACGAAGACGTCATCCCAGCTTGTGGCGCTGCGTTCAGGGCCGTCATAAGTCAGTGCGAGATAGATCTCGTCGACGATGAGCGCGATCCCGCGCATGGCGCACCAGTCGCGGATGCGCGCCAGTTCTGTGAACGGCAGCGTGGTGCCGGTGGGATTGGACGGACTGGCGATCAGCACGGCGCGTGTGGCGGGCGTGGCATGCCGCTCGATCAGATCCAGCGTCAACTGGAACGCCGTCGATGCGTCGACGGGAATCGAGACCGGACGGGCTTCGCAAAAACGCGCAAAATGGCGATTGCAGGGATAGCCTGGGTCGGCCATCAATACTTCGTCCCCCGGGCCGGCCAGCAGACCCAGCGCCAGCAATAGCGCACCCGATGCGCCGGGTGTGACGACAATGCGCGAGGCGTCGACCGGTGCCTGCCAGCGCGTGCTGTGGAAGGCGGCGATGGCCTCGCGTAACTGCGGCAGGCCCAGCGCGCCGGTGTAATGGGTGTGGCCGTCCCGCAGCGCACGGATACCGGCTTCGATGATGGGGGCGGGTGTGGCGAAATCGGGCTCGCCGATTTCCAGGTGGATGATGTCGCGGCCCGTGGCTTCCAGCGCCTGGGCGCGGGCGAGAATGTCCATCACGTGGAAGGGGGCGATCTCGCTGGCGCGGGCGGTGAGGGGCGGGTGTTTCATGCGGGGCGTCCCAGTCGCGCCAGCGGATCTTGACGATAGAACTGCTGCATCTGCGTATACACCGCGGGGTAGGTGTCGGTGAGCAGGTCGGGGACTTCGAAGAACATTTCGGTGGCGACGGCAAAGAATTCCGCCGGGTTGGTGCTGGCGTAGGGATCGACAATCGTATCCTCGCCGGCGTCGACGCGCGCGCACAGGTCTTCGTAGGCGGCACTGAAATCGCGCGCCCAGTCGGCGGCTTTCATGCCCTGGTGCAGCGGCGGAAAACCGTTGGCGTCGCCGTTCAGCATGTCGAGCTTGTGCGCAAACTCATGCAGCACGACGTTGTAGCCTTCGAGCTGGCCGCTTGCGGCGACATCGGCGATGGACAGCACCAGCGGGCCGCCATGCCAGGATTCGCCTGCAAGGATGTCGCGGCTGAGGTGGACCACACCGGCTTCGTCGATTTCTTCGTGTGGGCGCAGGAATTCATCGGGATAGAGGATGATCTCGCTCCAGCCGCGATAACTGGACTCGTCGAGATGCAAGGTGAGCAGACAGGCCTGCAAGGCAATGCGGAGCTGCACCGGCGGTTCGACTGCCGCGCCGCCAGCGGCCGAAAAGCTTTTTCCGGCCAGCAGCAGACTGGCCTGATCGTGCAGCATGGCGCGCTCGTCCCCGGTGAGACCGGCCAGCAGCGGCAGGCCGGCAATCGCTTCATCGAACACAGGCTGCGGGATGCGATGGCGACGCAGGATCCGCTCGCGCTTCCAGCGCCCAAACCAGCTCATTCGTCGGCGTCGAGCAGGCGCATCGCCGTGGCGTCGCCAGGCGGATGGTCGAGCTCCACCCGCTCGATCTGTGCGAAGCGCTTGCTGATCTTGTCGCTGGAAATGCGCACGTCGGAGACGTCCTTGCTGGCCTGCTCGATGTGGTTGGCGAGTTTTTTCATGCGCTCGTCGAAGCGGGCGAAATCCTTGGCCAGCTTGCTCAATTCGTCCTTGATCACATGCGCCATGCGTCGCGTTTCCGAATCACGGATCACCGCGCGTGCGGTGTTGAGCACCGCCATCAGCGTGGTCGGCGAGGTGAGCCAGACGCGCTTCTTCTGCGCGTGTTCAACCAGATCGGGATGGTAGGCGTGGATTTCCGCGAACACCGCCTCGGCGGGCAGGAACATCACCGCGCCGTCCGAGGTTTCGCCCTCGACGATGTATTTTGTGGCGATGTCGTCGACGTGCTTTTTTACGTCCGCCTTGAACTGCCGGCGTGCGGCGTCGCGTTCGGCGGGCGCGAGGCTGTCGTCGAACATGCGGCTGTAGTTTTCCAGCGGAAATTTCGAATCGACGCAGACCCGGCCGGTGGGCTCGGGCAGGATCAGCATGCAGTCGGCGCGCGCGCCGCTGGCCAGCCCCTGCTGGAAGGCGTAGGCGTCCGGCGGCAGGCTGTTGCGCACCAGGGCTTCGAGCTGGACTTCACCGAAGGCACCACGCGAGCGCTTGTCGCCGAGGATTTCCTGCAAGCTGACGACGTTGGTCGCCAGGCCCTCGATCTTCTTCTGCGCTTCATCGATCACCGCCAGCCGGCTCATCACCGAGGTGAAGGTTTCGTTGGTCTTCTTGAAACCCTCGTCGAGTCGCTCGGCGACTTTGCCGGAGATTTCGTTCAGTCGGCCATCCACTGTCTGCGAAAGCTGGTGTACGCGTTCGTTGAACTGTGCCGTCATGCCCTTGAGTGTGTCCTGCAGCAGATGCTGTTCGGCGCGGCCCTGCTCGATGAGCTTTTCCAGCATGGCAGCCTGGAACTGGCTGAACTGGCCGGTGACCGTTTCGCGTGTTTCGGCCAGGCGCTCAGCCTGGGCCACCTGCAAAGCGGACAACTGGGTTTGCATCCGGTCGGATTGTTGCGACAGGCCGGCGTGCAGGTCTGTCAGAACAGCGCGATGGCGGCCTTCCATATCCTGCGCCAGCAGCGTGGGCAGGGCGGTTTGCTGGCGCTGCATCCCGTTTTGCCGCAGGAGCAGGAGCAGGCCCAGCAGGAAGAGGGCGGCCAGGCCGATCAGGAGACTGATTTCGACAGCATTCATTCGGGGATTCTACCTGTGCACGAAATAAAAAACCCGGCTTGCGCCGGGTTCGGAAGGCTGCGCCATTGCGCCGGATGGACTCAGCTCAGGCGCTTGCTCGCGAGGCCTTTTTCCGTTCGTGTTCCTGCAGGTAACGCTTGCGGATGCGGATCGACTTGGGCGTGATTTCGACCAGTTCGTCGTCGTCGATGAATTCCACCGCCGATTCCAGCGTGAGCTTGACCGGGGTGGTCAGGCGCACGGCTTCATCGGTGCCCGACGCGCGCACGTTGGTGAGCTGCTTGCCCTTGATCGGGTTGACCACGAGGTCGTTGTCGCGGCTGTGGATGCCGATGACCATGCCTTCATAGAGCTTGTCGCCGGGCGAGACAAACATGCGGCCACGGTCTTCGAGTTTCCACAGCGCGTAGGCCACGGCTTCGCCGTTGTCCTGCGACACCAGCACGCCGTTGTGGCGGCCGGGCAAGTCGGCCTTGACCGGGCCGTAGTCGTCAAACACGTGGCTCATGAGGCCGGTGCCGCGCGTCATCGTCATGAAGTCGGACTGGAAGCCGATCAGGCCGCGCGCGGGGATGTGGTATTCGAGACGGGTGCGACCGTTGCCGTCGGATTCCATATTGGTCAGCTCGCCGCGACGGCGACCGATTTCTTCCATCACCGCGCCCTGGGTGTCGTCCTCCAGATCGATCGTCAGGTTTTCGTAGGGCTCACAGCGTTCGCCGTCGATTTCCTTGTACACCACGCGCGGCTTGCCGACGGCCATCTCGAAGCCTTCGCGGCGCATGTTTTCCAAGAGGATGGTGAGGTGCAGCTCGCCCCGGCCCGAGACGCGGAACACGTCGGCCTCGCCCGTGTCTTCCACACGCAGTGCGACGTTGGTCAAAAGCTCTTTGGTGAGGCGGTCGCGGATCTGGCGGCTGGTGACGAACTTGCCTTCGGTGCCGGCGAGCGGGCTGGTGTTGACCATGAAGTCCATGTTGAGCGTGGGCTCGTCCACCGGCAGCACAGGCAGGCCGGCGGGCTTGTCTTTTTCGCAGATGGTCACGCCGATGCCGATGTCGTCCAGACCCGAGATGATGATGATGTCGCCGGCCTCAGCTTCGGGCACTTCGATGCGGTCCAGACCCTTGAAGCCCAGCACCTGGTTGATGCGACCCGAAGCGACCTGGTCTTCGTGGTTCATCACGACCACGCTCATGCCGGGCTTGATGCGGCCATTCAGCACGCGACCGACGCCGAGGCGGCCGGTGTAGGTGGAGTAATCGAGTGCGGCGATCTGGAGCTGGAGCGGTGCGTCGGCCGAGCCGGGCGGGGTCGGCACGTGTGCGAGCACGGTGTCGAACAGCGCGGTCATGTTGTCCGCCGAGCCGCCTTGTGAGGGGGCATCCTTCAGATTCATGCAGGCCCAGCCATTCAGACCGGACGCGTAGATGATCGGGAAGTCGAGCTGTTCGTCGGTGGCGCCGAGCTTGTCGAAGAGATCGAAGGTCTGGTCGACGACCCAGTCGGGGCGCGAACCGGGGCGGTCGACCTTGTTGATGACGACGATGGGCCGCAGGCCGAGCGCCAGCGCTTTTTTGGTGACGAAACGGGTCTGCGGCATCGGGCCTTCGACCGCGTCGACCAGCAGCACCACGCCGTCGACCATGCCGAGCACGCGCTCGACTTCGCCGCCGAAGTCGGCGTGGCCAGGGGTATCGACGATGTTGATGTGGTATTCGCCGTAGGTGATGGCGGTGTTCTTGGCCAGGATGGTGATGCCGCGCTCTTTTTCGAGGTCGTTCGAGTCCATGACCCGTTCGTCCACGGCCTGATTGTCGCGGAAGGTGCCGGATTGTTTGAGAAGCTGGTCAACCAGCGTGGTCTTGCCATGGTCGACGTGCGCGATGATGGCGATATTGCGAAGTTTGCGGGACATGGGAGCCAGGCCGGATTCGGGAAAACCCGGCATTATATCAGCTATTTATTGTGCGATTTCAACGCGCAAGCGGATGCGCGTTCAGGCGGGCGTCGATGCGGGTGATGACAGCCTGGTAGCGCGGCCCGCCCACCGGGCCGAAGCGGCGGGCGAATTCGGCCTGCGGCATGAATTCGGGCAGGTCGCGAAAATCCGGCAGGAGGGCGGCGTCGCCCCGGGCGGCAGCCAGTTTCTGCCGGATTCGTGCCGCGTCCGGTCCGGTGGCGGTTTCGCCCAGGCGAACGCCGGCGCGGTTGGCGGCCAGGTCGGTGAAGCTGAAGCCGGAGCCCTTGCCGGCGTCTTCCTCTTCCTTGATAAGGCCGATGGCGTTGGCGAGCCGGCTGCCGCCGTTGACCGACAGCGCGGCAGAAATGGTGAAGTGTTCGGCAAAGTCGCGCCGGCCGTGCAGGTAAAGCAGGACGCGCGGGGCGCGACGAATCGATACGCTGTCGCCTTCGAGCAGTCTGGGCAGACTGATGCCGGCGAGATAGGCCGCCAGAGCGGTGAGGGCGGCCCGGTTTTCCTCGGCAGCGTCCATGCCGGGTTGTGGCGGCCAGGCAAACAGTGCCGGCATGATCTGGGCCAGCTGCAGGCGGCTGCCCCGGGCATGGGGTTTGAGCAAGGCGTCCAGGCGTTCCGCGTAAAGCAGCATGAGCGCCTGGTCTTCCGGGGGCACGAGCAGGTCCACGCTCTTGCGTTCGAGTTGGGTGAGGAGTTCGGGTCGCCAGCGGTAATCGAGCGTGGCCTGGTTTTCGTCGAAGTTCACCCGGGTGAAGGCGTCGGTCAGGGCGGCATAGGTGGCGTCCCGGCGCATCCAGCGATGGACCTGACGCATCCCCCAGTCGGCCAGCGCGCCGGGAATCGGAAGGCTGCCAAGCTGCATGCGCTCGATGCGCATCCCGGCCGGCGTGTCGGCGAGGTCGGCGGTGACGTTGAGGTAATGGCCAAACGGGGTATCGGGGACATCCAGGGTGGCAGTGAGCGTGGCGCGCCCCGGGGTCAGTTCGGCGGCAATGCCGGAGACCCGGCGCAATTCCACGGCGTAATTGAGCAGACGATTGAGTTCGGCTTCGTCGAGCAGGATACTTTGCACCACGTCGGGTGTCTGGCGACGCGGGTCGTGTTTCTGGAACAGGGATTTCACCCAGGCTAAGTCGCTGCGGCGGAATTCGGCAGGGGGTTCGATGGCTGGCGCACGATCCAGCGCCAGCCAGGGCAGGAGGAGGCATCCTGCCAGCAGACTGAAGACCAGGGTCCAGACGATCGTGCGGCGCATGTCAGCCCGGCTGGTTGCGCATGAAATCAGCAGTCTTGTAGAGCGCTGCGGTCAGCTCCTGGCGCAGGCCGGGTTCGACGCCGATGCTGTCCATGGTCTCCTGCATGCAGGCCATCCATTGGTCGCGCTCCCGCTCGCCGATGGCAAACGGCAAGTGACGCCGTCGCAGGAAGGGATGACCGAAACGGTCGATGTAGTCTGGCGGGCCGCCAGTCCAGCCGTTGAGGAACCAGGCAAGCTTGTTGCGCGATTCGGCGAGGTTTTCGGGGTGCAGCTTGCGAATCTCGTAGTAGTCGGGGTCGGTGTCCATGAGGTCATAAAAGCGGTCGACGAGTGACCGGATGACCGCGCTGCCGCCCAGACGTTCGTAGTGCGTGTTCATGTGGGGATGGGCGAAAAGGGCAACACGGTCGCGGCCGCGGTTCGCGCCCGGGCACGCGCCGCCTCGACCGTGTCTGCCGTGGCGAGTGCCACGCCCATGCGGCGACGGGCGAAGCTTTCGGGCTTGCCGAACAGCCGCACGTCGACGCCCGGTTCGGCCAGTGCCTCGGCCACGCCGGCGTAGGCCATCCTGCGCGAGTCGATGCCGCCGTAGATGACCGCCGAGGCACCGGGTTCGCGCAGCGCGGTATCGACGGGCAGGCCGAGAATGGCGCGCGCGTGGAGCTCGAATTCGTTCTGCCGCTGGGTGGCCATCGTGACCATGCCGGTATCGTGCGGCCGTGGGCTCACCTCGGAAAACCAGACCCGATCGCCCTTGACGAACAGTTCCACCCCGAACAGGCCGCGCCCCCCCAGATTGTCGGTGACCCGTGCGGCGATTTCCTGCGCGCGGGCCAGTGCGGCTTCGCTCATGGCTTGAGGCTGCCAGGATTCGACGTAGTCGCCCTTCACCTGGATGTGGCCCACGGGGGCGCAGAACCGGGTTTCGATTTCGTCCCAGGCATTCAGGGCGCGCACGGTCAGCAGGGTGATTTCATAGTCGAAGTCGATCACGCCTTCGACGATGACACGGCCCTTGTCCACGCGCCCGCCCGTGCAGGCCACTTCCCAGGCGGCGGCGAGCTCGGCTGCCGATTCGACGCGCGACTGGCCCTTGCCCGACGAGGACATGACCGGCTTGACGATGACCGGGTAGCCGATGGCGGCGGCGGCCGTGTCCAGTTCCGCCAGGCTGTCGGCAAAGGCGTAGGGCGAGGTCGGCAAGCCCAGCGTCTCGGCGGCGAGCCGGCGTATGCCCTCGCGATTCATGGTGAGGTGGGTGGCGCGTGCGGTGGGGATGACCGTGGCCAGGCCTTCGGCTTCGATCTTCTGCAATGCCTCGGTGGCGATGGCCTCGATTTCCGGCACGATGAAATGCGGTTGCTCGGCGTCGATCAGGGCGCGCAGCGCGACCGGGTCGTTCATGGCGATGACATGCGACCGATGCGCGACCTGATGGCCGGGCGCATGTTCGTAGCGGTCGACGGCGATGACTTCGACACCGAGTCGTTGCAGGGCGATGATGACTTCTTTGCCGAGTTCGCCCGCGCCCAGGAGCATGACTTTGGTGGCGGTGGGGGAGAGGGGCGTACCGAGATGCATGGCGTAGTCCGGGAAGAATGAAACGTGATTTTAGCGTTTACAGATGCTGCTCGATGGGCAGGGACTGGAGAACGCGCAACAGGCCGCGCTGCACGGGCGAGGTCTCCGGTTCCTCGGTTTGCGTGCGCGCATTGCCCTGGTGGCGGTCATGCCAGAGAAGATGGCGCGTGACCTGATGATCCTCGGTGCGGATGTCGAGCTCCAGGGCATAGCTGCGCTCAGGCCGCATGGCGTCGTCCGCGATGGCTGTCACCCGGCGCGCCAGTTCGGGAGAATGCACGACGATGCCCATTTCGGTATTGAGCAGGGCGGAACGCGGGTCGAAATTGAAGGTGCCGATGAACACGTGCGTATCGTCGAACACAAAGGTCTTGGCGTGCAGGCTGGCGCGCGAGGAACCGCGCGAGAGATCGCGCAGGCGTCCGCCGATGGGTTCGGCCACGGGCTTGAGTTCATACAGCCTGATCCCGGCTTCGAGCAGGCCTTCGCGATAGTTGGCGTAGCCGGCGTGTACCAGCGGCACGTCGCTGGCCGAATAGGCATTGGTGAGCACCGTGATGTCGACGCCGGTATGCCGCCAGTAGCGGAAATAGGCCATGCCCATCGGGCCCGGCACGAAATAGGGCGACACGATGAGCGCGCGCCGGGTCGGGTCGATCCACAGCCCCGCCAACTGGCCCACCAGCAGGTCGGAGGGCGATTTGTCGGGATTGAGCGCCTTGTCGGGCGGGTCGACGATCAGCTCGGCGGGTGCCTGTATCCAGCGACGGTTGCCCGCCAGCAGGGCAGGCAGGGGATCGGTGGCCAGCACGCGGCGGCCGTACTCGCTGGCGGTGCGTGCGGCACTGAAGCTGCGCAAGCGTGCCGTCGCACGCGCCAGCCTGTCCTGGCTCACGCGCACCGGCAGGGCGGCGGCAGGGGCGGCCGCTTCGCTGTTCCAGTAAGCGTCGAACGAGCGCGACATGGCGTCGACGATAGGGCCGGCCGCCATCAGGTCGAGGTCGACAAAGGCGAGGTCGGGGTTGGCGTCGAAATACTCGTTGCCAATGTTGCGTCCCCCCGTGATGCCGATCTGGTTGTCGGCGATGAAGGCCTTGTTGTGCATGCGCCGGTTGAGGCGTACCGACTCGGTCAGGGCCTGCCAGCCCTTGACCAGCAGATTGGTGCTGCGGGTGTGGAACGGGTTGAACAGGCGCACTTCGATATTGGGATGCGCGTTTAATGTGGCCAGTCCCAGCTCCTTGTCTGCGGTGTCGATATCGTCGATCAGCACCCGCACACGAACGCCCCGCGCGGCGGCATCGAGCAGGGCGGCCGCGACCCACTTGCCGGTGTCGTCGTGGTGGAACAGGTAGTACTGCACGTCGAGCGTGCGTTGCGCCCGGGCGGCCAGCGCCAGGCGGGCGGCCAGCGCCGCGTGGCCATCGGCCAGCAAATGGAAGCCGGACCCCTCCGCAGGCAGCTGTGCGGCGAGCGCGGTCCTGAGCGGGGTGTCGGCGGTGACCGGGAGCGTGTGTGAGGGGGCGCGTTCGACCGCAAGATTGAGGGTCGGTGCACAGCCTGCGAGGGTCATTGCCAGCAGCAGCCCCGCCAGCAGAGGGTCAGGCCGCAGGGTCATGCAATCTGCTCCAGTCGAACAGGGGGCCGGGATCGGTCTTGCGGCCGGGGGCGATATCGCTGTGTCCGGTAATGTCCTGGATGGGGTAGCGCTGCCTGAGCGCCGCCGTCAGGGTACGAAGGCAGGCGTACTGCGCGTCGGTAAAGGGGGTGTCGTCGCTGCCTTCGAGTTCGATGCCTACGGAAAAGTCGTTGCAGCGCGCGCGTTCACGCCAGCTGGATGCGCCGGCATGCCAGGCGCGCAGGCCGCAGGGCACGAACTGGATGAGCGCGCCATCGCGCCGGATCAGGAAGTGCGCGGAAACCTGGAGGCCGCGGATGCCCTGGTAATACGGGTGGGCATCCCAGTCCAGCTGGTTGGTGAAAAGCTCGATCACGGCGTTGCCGGTGAAGACGCCGGGCGGCAGGGAGATGTTGTGGATGACGACGAGCTCGATGTGCGTATCCGGCGGGCGGTCGTCGCAATTGGGCGACGGTATGCGGTGTGCATGGACGTACCAGCCAGCGTCGTCGATCAGGGTCGGCATCATGCCGGCAAGCATACCCGAGGCGCGCGGCAGCGAGTACGGGTAAACTCCGCGCATGACGCCCGCCGACGCCCAACACCTGCTCGACACTGCCGAATGTATCGCCGACCCCCACGTGGTGCAGGCCGCACTCGACCGACTGGCAACCGAAATCTCGCTGCGCCTCGCGGGCGAATGCCCGCTGGTCCTGCCCGTGATGGGGGGCGCCATCGTGTTTGCCGGCCAGTTGCTGCCCCGGCTGGCCTTTCCCCTGGAATTCGATTACCTGCACGTCACGCGTTATCGCGGCGACACCCGTGCCGGTGCCATGGAATGGAAAGTCCTGCCGGGCAAACAGGTTGCCGGGCGCGTGGTGCTGGTGCTGGATGACATCCTCGACGAGGGCGAAACGCTGGCCGCCGTGCGCGACAAGCTGCTCGAACTGGGCGCGGCCTCGGTACTCACGGCGGTACTCACCGACAAGGCCAACGGACTGGCCAAACCCATCCACGCGGATTTCACCGGAATGTCCGTGCCCAACCGCTATGTCTTCGGCTGTGGCATGGATGCCTATGGCTACTGGCGCAATCTTCCCGCCATATATGCATTGAAGGATCTCTAGACCATGCTGGGCATCATCGGAGGCACCGGCCTCACCCGACTCGCCAACCTGCAGATCACACACCGCAAAGTGGCGCGCACGCCCTACGGCGAACCCTCCGGCGCGCTGACCTTCGGCCGCCTGTGCGATCAGGACGTGATCTTCATCGCCCGCCACGGGTACGGCCATACCATTCCGCCCCATGCCGTGAACTACCGCGCCAATCTCTGGGCGATGAAGGACCATGGCGTCGAGCGCGTGGTCTCGGTCGCCACGGTCGGCGGCATCCACGAGGCGCTGCTGCCCGGCACCCTGGTTGCACCGGACCAGATCATCGATTACACCCACGGCCGCGAAACCACGTTTTTCGTGGGGAACGACAAGCCGGTCACGCATCTCGATTTCACCTTTCCCTACTGCATGGACATGCGGGCCGCGCTGTTGCGGGCAGCGATACATGCCGGGATCGGCCTGCGTGATGGCGGGGTCTATGGTGCCGTGCAGGGACCACGTCTGGAAACCGCAGCCGAAATCAACCGCATGGCACGCGATGGCTGCGACATGGTCGGCATGACCGGCATGCCGGAAGCCTATCTTGCCCGGGAACTGGAGCTGAACTACGCCGCCGTCGGCGCAGTGGTGAACTGGGCGGCCGGGCGCGGGGCATCCGCTGAAGGCATTCAGATGGAAGCCATCCAGGCCGTGCTGGGCGAGGTGATGCTGCAAGTGCGCCGTCTGCTGGAGCAACTGGTCACCGACGAAGCGTCCAGCTGCGCCGCACCGTGAAGCTGCGACTGTTGCGCGCCCTGCAGGGCCAGGGCTTCGGCTCCCGCAAGGCCTGTCTTTACCGGCTGCGGCATGATGAAATCCAGGTCAACGGCGAAGTCTGCGACAACCCGGACGCCGAGTTCGAAACCGACGGCCTGGTGTTCACCGTCGACGGTGTCGACTGGCCCTACCGCGAACGTGCCTGCCTGGTGATGCACAAGCCAGCGGGTTACGAGTGTTCGCACAAGCCCAGCCATCACCCCAGCGTGTTCTCGCTGTTACCGTCCCCCCTGCTCGAACGCGGGGTGCAGTGTGTGGGCCGGCTCGATCAGGACACCACCGGCCTGCTGGTTTTTACCGATGACGGCCAGCTCCAGCACCGCATGATTTCACCGAAAAAAAACGTGCCCAAACGCTACCGGGCTGTTTGCGCCGGGCCAGTGGAGGATGCCCAGCTCGATGCCCTGCGCACCGGCGTGCAGCTCAACGACGAACCCGCGCCGCTCGCCGCCCTGGCGTGCGAGCGCGCGGGCGAGCGCGGCCTGCGGCTGGTGCTGGCGGAAGGCAAATACCATCAGGTGAAGCGTATGATCGCCGCCGCCGGCAACCATGTCGTCAGCCTGCATCGTGATGGCATCGGCGACTACCGGTTGCCGGACGATCTGGCCCCCGGTACCTGGCGCTGGCTCGACGCCGCAGACCTGACCCAGCTGGAGCAGCCATGGCCGTCCGCGATGTCCTGAAAATGGGCGATCCCCGGCTGCTGGTACCGGCAGCCCCGGTGACGGCCTTCGATACGCCCGAACTCCATGCCCTGCTGGCCGACATGCACGACACCATGCGGGCACTGAACGGTGCCGGCCTCGCCGCGCCGCAGATCGGCGTGGGTCTGCAGGTGGTGATCTTCGAGGTCAATGGCAATCCGCGTTATCCGGAGGTCGAGCCGGTCCCGTTCACGGTGCTGATCAATCCCGTTCTCACCCCGCTTTCGGATGCGATGGAAGAGGGCTGGGAAGGCTGCCTGTCAGTGCCCGGCATGCGCGGCCTGGTGCCGCGCCACGCAAGCCTGCGCTATCAGGGTGTCGATGCCCGCGGGCAGGCCATCGATCGCAGCGTGGCCGGGTTCCACGCCCGGGTGGTGCAGCACGAGACCGATCATCTGCGCGGGATTCTCTATCCCATGCGCATCCGTGACCTGCGCAATTTCGGCTACACCGATACCCTGTTCCCGGGCCAGAACCTGCCCGACGACTGAGCCGGTTGCCGTTCGTCGGCTTTCGCCGGCGGGTGCTCAAGTTGCCCGACCCCACGCCGCTATCCAGAAGCGTGAACGTGGGATGCAAGGACAGGAATGAACCCCGAGCAATTTGATATCGACAGGGCGCAAAACGGCATCCGGCCGGCGTGCGGCACGCTATCGGAAGCCATACGGCTCGACGACATGGCTGTGCAACTGATGACCGTGCAGCGATACTGGAATGCTCCGGGACGCGAGTCGCAGCTGGCAAGCGCGCTGGCCGAAAGCCGCAGTATCTGGGGCGACATCCAGGCCGCGCTGGCGACCGGTTCGCTGCCGCTGCCGGCAGATGTGCAGCACAATCTGCTGATCCTGTCGGTGTATGCCGAAAGCAAGATCGGTTCGTGCGCGACCGCACCCAGTGCAGAAGCGCTGAGCGGGCTGATCGCCCTGACACGCACCCTGGCGGGCAGCCTGCGCGAATGGCGGGCCGCAGCATGAAACGTCTGGTGGATCCCGATCAGCCGATAGACGTACGGGGTGAACTGCGTGCCGAGGCAACCGGCGTCGGTTCGACCGGCCGGCCCGACCGCACGCGTCCGCGCGGCAAGACCGAGCTGGACGACAAGCTCAAGAAGCCGGCAGAGGGCATCCGGAAAAAATCACCCCCGGCACGCAAGGCCCCGGCACGCGGTCGCTACGTCGACGAATACGCCCGTCCCTCGATCTGAACCCGCCGCGCAGGCCCGTCAGGCCAGTGCGGCGCGCAGATCCGTCTCCAGCGCGGTGCGTCCGGCCGCTGTCTCCAGGCGGCTTCCCCGAATCAGGAACGTGTCCTCGACCCGCTCGCCCAGCGTATCGATCTTGGCGGCGTAGACACCCAGTTCATGCTGCATCAGGGTTTCGGCCACCGCAAACAGCAGGCCGCCCCGGTCGGCACAGGTGATCGTCAGCATGGCCCCGCCGGTGGTGTCGGTCTCGATCCGCACCGAAGTGGGGTAGGGATGATGCCGCTGATGCCGTGACAGACGGCCGCGCGGCGGCGGCTGGACCGGCTGGGCCGGATCCAGGTCGCGTGCCAGTTCGTGTTCCACGAAGGCGAGGAAATCGCGGTAATGAATGCCCCGATTGGCGAGGTCCATCACCTGGAAACTGTCCAGCGCATAGCCATGCTGTGTGGTGTGGATCTTGGCTTCCAGGATGGTGTACTGGATGCGCGCAAAAAAGCCGCAGATGCGCGCGAAGATATCGGCCCGGTCGGGCGCGTAGACCAGTACCTGGATGCCCTCGCCGGCCGGTGACAGCCGCGCCCGCACAACCGGGCCGGTCGTGTCGGCGCGGTGCCACAGCATGCGGGCCTGCCAGGCCAGATCGCGCGCGTCGTAGCGCACGAAATAACGCGCATCGAGGTGTTGCCACAATGCGTCGGCGGCATTTGCAGGAAGTCCGTAAAGCGCGAGGTTGACGCGTGCCTCCGCCTGCCGGGCCAGGGTGTCGTCACCGTGCTGGCCTTCGATGCAGGCACGTGTGGCGTGATAGAGGTCTTCCAGCAACTTGCCCTTCCAGGCGTTCCAGACCTTGGGGCTGGTACCCCGGATATCGGCCACAGTGAGCAGATACAGGGCGACGAGATGGCGTGTGCTGCCCATTCTCTCGGCGAAGGCGGCGATCACATCCGGGTCGCTGATGTCTTCCTTCTGCGAGGTGCGCGACATCACCAGATGCATTTCCACCAGCCAGGCAACCAGCCCGGCATCCTCGGCGGACAGACCATGCTGCTTGCAGAAACGGCGAGCGTCGACCGAGCCGAGTTCGGAGTGGTCGCCGCCGCGTCCCTTGGCAATGTCGTGGAACAGCGCACCCAGATAGAGCAGTTCGGGCTGGTCGAACCCGGCCATGAGCTGGCTGGCCAGCGGCAGTTCGTGTGCCAGCGCGGGCACGGTCAGCCGGCGCACATTGCGCAGCACGGTGAGGATGTGTTCATCCACGGTGTAGATGTGGAAGAGGTCGTGCTGCATCTGCCCGACGACGCGCCCGAAGGCCGGGATGTAGCGGCCCAGCAAGCCATAGCGATGCATGGCGCGCAGTGCGCGGGTGATGCCTACTGGCTGCCGCAGCAAGGCCATGAACAGCGCCCGGTGTGCGGGGTTGGCGCGGTAGGCGGCGTCGATGCGCGCACTGCCGCGCCACAGGGCGCGCAGGGTGGCCGGCTCGAAGCCGGCGAGATCAGGATGCTGCGCGTGGACGATGAACGCGCGCAGCAGCGCACCAGGTTCGCGCTCGAACAGATCCGGGCTGCGCGCCTCCAGCAACTGGCCGCGCACCTGGAAATCGCTGTCGATTATTTCCGGGGCGTCTGTCACCGGAAACAGGCGCACCCGCAGGGACTGGATGAGGATGTCGTTGGCGCGCTGGACCAGCTTGGCGGCGCGGTAATAGTCCTGCATCAGGCGTTCGCCCGCACGCTTGTGCGGCGTGGCGGCCAGACCCAGGCGCGTGGCCAGTTCGGTCTGGTAATCGAAGGCCAGCCGGTCGTCACGTCGCCCGGCCAGCAGGTGGAGATGGATCCGCAGCGTGGCGAGGGTGCGTTCCTCGCGGGCGATCTGCCGGGCTTCGGCATCGGTGATGAGGCCTGCCCGAGCGAGGCCGTTCCAGCCAGCCGGGATGGCGCAGGCCTGTGCCAGCCAGTGGATGGTATGCAGGTCGCGCAGGCCGCCGGGGCTGTCCTTGAGATTGGGTTCCAGCTTGTAGGCGCTGTCGTCGTAGCGCGCGTGCCGTGCTTGCTGCTCGGCAAGCTTGCCTTCAAAGAAGGCCTGGGGATCGAAACGCGCCCGGAAGCGACGTTCGAATTCAGTGTAGAGCGCGCGGCGTCCCCAGAGGTAACGCGCCTCGAGCAGATTGGTTTCCACGGTGATGTCGGCGGCTTCGGCGAGGCAGGCCGCCACCGTGCGCACGCTGTGGCCGATTTCCAGTCCGATGTCCCAGCAGGCGCGTACCCAGGCTTCGAGCCGGGCCTGGTCGTCGGCATCGGGTTCGATATCCAGCAGCAGGAGCACGTCGACGTCGGAGCCGGGAAACAGTTCTCCCCGGCCGTATCCGCCCACGGCAGCGAGGCTCACGCTGGCCGGCAGGTGCAGGCGTTCGCAGAGCGCCGCCAGCACGCCGTCGACCAGTGCGGCGTGGCGGGCGAGGTAGCGGCTGGCTACGGGCCGTGCGCGCCAGGACTCGGCCAGTGCGCTGCGGCCCGCCCTGAGCTGATCGCGCAGGTCGGCGACGGAAACGGCGTTCACGCAGCCTGGCGGACGCGGTCGGGGACGGCCGGGCTGCCGGCCGATACGGTCAGGACTTCAAATCCGTCGGCCGTGACCAGGACCGTGTGTTCCCACTGTGCGGAGAGGCTGCGATCCTTGGTGACGATGGTCCATCCATCCGGCATCTGGCGGATGTCGCGCTTGCCCGCATTGATCATGGGCTCGATGGTGAAGATCATGCCGGCTTCGAGCACCAGGCCGGTGCCGGGCTTGCCGTAGTGCAGCACCTGCGGGTCTTCGTGAAACTTGCGGCCGATGCCGTGGCCGCAGAATTCACGCACCACGCTATAGCCCTGGTTTTCCGCAAAATGCTGGATGGCGTGGCCGATATCGCCCAGCCGTGAGCCGGGCCTGACGCGGGCGATGCCCACCCACATCGCTTCGTAGGTCACCTGCATCAGGCGTTTCGCCTGGATCGAGGCTTCACCCACGGCAAACATGCGGCTGGTGTCGCCGTGCCAGCCGTCCTTGATCACGGTGATGTCGAGGTTCACGATGTCGCCGGCCTTCAGCACCTTGTCGCCGGGTACGCCATGGCACACCTGGTTATTGACCGAGGTACAGATCGACTTGGGGTAGGGCGTGTGGCCGGAAGGTGCGTAATTCAGGGGAGCCGGGATCGTGCCCTGCACATTCACCATGTAGTCGTGGCAGAGCTTGTCCAGCTCGCCGGTGGTGACGCCGGGCTTCACGAAAGGCGTGATGTAGTCCAGCACCTCGGAGGCCAGCCGGCCGGCGATGCGCATGCCTTCGATATCGGTAGCGGTTTTGATTGAAACGGTCATGGGGTGAAAAAACCCGTCAGGATTCAAAGCCGTATTGTAGCCGGGGGCCCTGGCCGGGCAAGCGGCGGGGAGCGGCCGGCTTGAAAAAATGGCCGCTGCGGATTAGAATCGCGGGCTGTCCGAAATGGTTCGGACACAATTCGCACACCCGTCGAAATAAAGGGTGGCTGCGCGGCAGGACAGGCTGCGCGGCTGCTGACAGGTGGAGGCTCAACCCTTTAGGAGATTTTCATGTCCGTCACAATGCGTCAAATGCTGGAAGCCGGTGTCCACTTCGGTCACCAGACCCGTTTCTGGAACCCCAAGATGGCCCCGTTCATCTTCGGTCATCGCAACAAGATCCATATCGTCAACCTGGAAAAATCGCTTCCGATGTTCCAGGATGCGCAAAAATTCGTCCGTCAGCTGGCTTCCAACAAGGGCACCGTGCTGTTCGTGGGCACCAAGCGTGCCGCGCGTGACATCGTGCGCGAAGAAGCTGTGCGTGCCGGCATGCCCTATGTCGACAACCGCTGGCTCGGCGGCATGCTGACCAACTTCAAGACCGTCAAGCAGTCGATCAAGCGCCTGAACGACCTGGAAGTGCAGCTGAACGAACCCGGTCGTCTGTCCAAGAAGGAAATCCTCACGGTTCAGCGCGAAGTCGACAAGCTCAATCGCAGCCTGGGTGGCATCCGCGAAATGGGGGGGCTGCCCGACGCGATTTTCATCATCGACGTGGGCTACCAGAAAGGTACCGTCACCGAGGCCAAGAAACTCGGCGTGCCGGTGATCGGCGTGGTGGATACCAACAACAGCCCCGATGGCGTGGATTACATCATCCCGGGTAACGATGACTCGGCCCGTGCCATTCGTCTGTATGCCCGTGGCATGGCGGATGCGGTCCTGGAAGGCCGTGCGCAGGTCATGACCGAGATCGTCGGTGGGGAAGAGTTCATCGAGGTCGAGGAAGAAGGCAGCGTCGCAGCTGAATAAGCGCGACGGCGCGTCATCTAGCCGGGCTACGCTCCCGGCGACGCATTCGAGAGGGGCGTGTGCCCCTCTTTCCATATTGAACAGCTGGTTTGAATTGAACGATTGGGAGTAGGAAATGGCTGAAATTACCGCAAGCATGGTCAAGGATCTGCGCGAGAAAACCGACGCGCCAATGATGGATTGCAAGAAAGCGCTGTCCGAAGCCGGTGGCGACATGCAGAAGGCCGAAGAAATCCTGCGCGTGCGCTTTGGCAACAAGGCAGCGAAAACGGCCGGCCGTGTGGCGGCCGAAGGGGTGGTCACCATTGCCATCGCCGCCGACGGCAAGTCCGCCGCCATGGTTGAAGTGAACTGCGAAACCGACTTCGTCGCCAAGAATGACGACTTCATGGCGCTGTCGAACGCGCTGGCCGAAATGGTCCTCACCGACAGCCCGGCCGACGTCGCCGCCCTGTCCGCGATGCCCTACCGGGGTACCACGGTCGAAGCCTTCCGTACCGAACTGGTGGGCAAGATCGGTGAAAACATGTCGATTCGCCGTTTTGTCCGTCTTGACGGGACCGGCAAGTTCGCCAGCTACATCCACAGCAACAAGATCGGTGTGCTGGTCGACGTGACGGGCGACGAAGCCATTGCGCGCGACATCGCTATGCACATCGCTGCTTCCAAGCCGAAGTCGCTGGATGCCTCCGGCGTGTCGCAGGACCTGATCGACACCGAGCGTCGCGTCGCCATCGAGAAGGCCAAGGAAGCCGGCAAGCCGGAAGCCATGCTGGAAAAGATTGCCGAAGGCACGGTGCAGAAATTCCTCAAGGAAGTCACCCTGCTGTCGCAACCTTTCGTCAAGGATGACAAGCAGACTGTCGAACAGGTGCTGAAGGGCAAGAACTCGCAGTGTCACGGCTTCACCATGTTCGTGGTGGGCGAAGGCATCGAGAAGAAGGTCACCGACTTCGCCGCTGAAGTGGCGGCTGCAGCCCAGGTCTGACCCGGATGGCTGCGGACCCCGCGCGACCACGACCGCGCCGCATCCTGCTGAAGCTCTCCGGTGAGGCCCTGATGGGGCCGGACAGCTTTGGCTATCACGCCGACACCCTGGCCGGGTTTGTGGCCCAGATCCGTGAAGTGGCCGCCCTCGGCGTGCAGGTGGGTATTGTCGTCGGCGGTGGCAACCTGTTCCGGGGGGCCACCGGTGCGCTCTCGGGCATGAACCGTGCAACCGCCGACTCGATGGGCATGCTGGCCACTGTGATGAATGCGCTGGCATTGAAGGATGCACTGGTTCAGGCAGGGGTCGACGCCCGGGTGCAGACTGCCGTCGCAATCACGCACGTGGGCATGGCCTTCGAGCGCGATACGGCGGTGCGCGACCTGGAAGCAGGGCGTGTCGTCATTTTTGGCGGTGGCACCGGCAATCCCTTCTTCACCACCGACACGGCGGCCGCGCTGCGTGCAGCCGAAATCGATGCCGATCTGCTGCTGAAGGCGACCAAGGTCGATGGGGTGTATACCGCCGACCCGAAGAAAGACCCCGGCGCGCAGCGCTACGCCACCTTGCGTTTTGACGAGGCGATCGAAAAGAATCTGGGGGTGCTGGACACCGCCGCCTTTGCCTTGTGCCGCGAACAGAATCTGTCGCTGGTCGTGTTCAATGTCTTCAAGCCGGGCGCGCTGAAACGCGTGGTGCTGGGCGAGGACGAGGGCACGCGGGTGACCCTGAACTGAGGAGAGAACATGGCTGAAACCAGCATCGTCGAGATCAAGCAGGCTGCCGAGCAGAAAATGGGCAAGTCGCTGGAATCCCTGAAGAATGACCTTGCCAAGGTGCGCACCGGTCGTGCCCATGCCGGCATTCTGGATCACGTGATGGTCGATTACTACGGTAGCCCGACCCCGGTGTCGCAGGTGGCCAGCGTGTCGCTGGCAGACGGCCGCACGCTGCAGGTGCAGCCCTACGAAAAGAACATGGTCGGCAAGATCGAGAAAGCGATTCGCGACGGCGACCTGGGCCTGAATCCCGCTACGCACGGCGAAGTGATCCGCGTGCCGATGCCGGCCCTGACGGAAGAGCGCCGGCGCGACCTGATCAAAGTGGTGCGCGGCGAAGCCGAGAATGCCCGGGTGGCGATGCGCAACATCCGTCGCGACGCCAATGCCTCGCTCAAGGACATGGTCAAGGCCAAGACGGCGACCGAAGACGAGGAGCGTCGTACCCAGGAGGAGGTGCAGAAGCTCACCGACAAGTACATCGGCGAAATCGACAAGCAGCTGGCCGAAAAAGAGAAGGACCTGCTCGCAGTCTGAGCGCACAGGTGAAGACGTCCTCCTCATCGGGTGCGCACAACGCGGATGTCCCGCGTCATGTCGCCATCATCATGGACGGCAATGGCCGCTGGGCCAAGCGCCGGCTGATGCCCCGGGTTGCCGGTCACCGCAAGGGTGTCGAGGCCTTGCGCGGTGTGATTCGTGCCTGTGCCGAGCGTGGGATTTCCCATCTCACCGTGTTCGCCTTCAGCTCCGAAAACTGGCGCCGGCCGCAGGAGGAAGTGACGCTCCTGATGGAGCTTTTCATGCGTGCGCTGGAAAATGAAGTCGCCAAGCTGCATGAAAACGGCATCCGCTTTCGCGTCATCGGCGATCTGTCGGGTTTCTCCGAGCGGATCCAGACCCTGATCCGCGACGCCCAGACCCTGACCGGCAACAACACCCGCCTGACCTTTACCGTGGCCGCCAATTATGGCGGACGCTGGGATGTGGCGCAGGCGGTGAAAAAGCTCCTGGCGGAAGGGGCCACAGCCGAGCAGATCGACGAGGACGCGCTGTCGCGGCATCTGTCCATGGCCGGTGAGCCGGAGCCCGATCTCTTCATCCGCACGGGTGGCGAGCAGCGCATCAGCAATTTCCTGCTGTGGCAGCTGGCGTACACCGAACTGTATTTCACCGAAGCGCTGTGGCCCGATTTCGACGCCAAGCAGCTGGATGCGGCGATCGCTTCCTACCGTGCGCGCGAGCGCCGCTTTGGCCGCACCAGCGAGCAGGTGCAAACGGCATCATGAGGGCCGCGTGCCTGAACCCCGCATGAATCCCACCGCACGCCGTGTCCTCACGGCGGTCATCCTCCTGGCGATTTTTCTTCCTGCCATCCTGTGGGCATCGGCCGGGCTGTGGCAGGGTCTGATCGCGATCGTCGTCGCGCTGGCTGCGTTCGAATGGGCGCGCCTGTCTGCCTTTCCCCTCATGTCGGCGCGCCTTTACGCAGGCCTGCTGGCAGTCATCGCCTGGAGCCTGCCCGTGGTGCTGGCCGACCGCTGGCCGGATTTCCAGATGGGTCTGTTCGCACTGGCGGCCCTGTTCTGGCTAGTCGTGGCCCCTCTGTGGATGCTGGGACGCTGGGCGGGTGAACGTCCCGTGTTGCGTGCCGCCGTGGGCGCGGCGCTGTTGCTGCCGACCTCGGCCGCGCTGGTCTATCTGCATGCACGGGGGCCGGGCGTACTGGTCGGCACCCTGGCCATCGTCTGGATCGCCGATACGGCGGCTTATTTCTCCGGCCGCCGCTTTGGCCGCCACAAGCTTGCGCCGGCCATCAGCCCGGGCAAGACCTGGGAAGGCGTCGCAGGCGCGCTGCTGGCGCTGGCCGTCTACGCAGCGGTTTTGAACGGTTTGGCGGGACTGCCTCTGGTGTCGCTGTTTATCGTGATGGCCGGCCTGCTGTATCTGTCCGTGCTGGGCGATCTGTTCGAATCCTGGATCAAGCGGCTGGCCGGCATGAAGGACAGCGGCACGATCCTGCCGGGGCACGGTGGCGTGCTGGACCGGGTGGACGCCCTGACCTCGACCCTGCCGATTGCCGCCGGCATTCTGCTCTGGCTGGAGTTTGCCAAATGATGCCGCGCGTGCTCACCGTGCTGGGTGCCACGGGCACCATCGGCGTCAACACGCTCGATGTGGTGGCGCGCCACCCGGGGCGTTTCGAAGTGTTTGCCCTGACCGGTGCCACCCAGGTCGATCGCATGGTCGAGCAGTGTCGTGTCCACCGTCCGCGCGTGGCCGTGATGACCGAACCGGCGGCGGCTGATGCTGTGCGCGCGCGGCTGGCGGACGAGGACATCGCTACCGACGTGCGTGCGGGGGCGGACGCCCTGACCGAGGTATCGACCGCCCCCG
>JBEQCD010000015.1:0-39023 GCA_041639515.1 Hydrogenophilales bacterium
GCTCTTCCGATCTGGTCATCATCATGACGGCTTATTCCGATCTGGACAGCGCAGTGGCCGCCTTCCAGGGTGGGGCCTTCGAATATCTGCCCAAGCCATTCGACGTCGACCAGGCGCTGGAACTGGTGCGCCGGGCGCTGGCCGAGAATGCCAGCCGCGATGTGCCGGCGGTGAGCGACGCACCCGTGCCGGAAATCCTCGGTCAGGCCCCTGCAATGCAGGAAGTATTCCGTGCCATCGGACGGCTGGCGCAATCGCACGCCACCGTCCTCATCACCGGCGAATCGGGCAGCGGCAAGGAACTGGTCGCGCGCGCCCTGCATCGCCACAGCCCACGCGCAGCCGGACCGTTCATCGCGCTCAATACCGCCGCCATTCCGCGCGACCTGCTTGAATCCGAACTCTTCGGCCACGAGCGCGGCGCGTTCACCGGTGCGGCGGCGCAACGGCGCGGGCGCTTTGAACAGGCCGACGGCGGCACGCTCTTCCTCGATGAAATCGGCGACATGCCGGCCGAACTGCAAACCCGCCTCTTGCGCGTGCTGGCTGATGGGCAGTTTTACCGCGTCGGCGGACACACGCCGATCAAGGTCAACGTGCGCGTCATCGCCGCGACCCACCAGGATCTGGAAGTGCGCGTGCGTGAAGGCCTGTTCCGTGAAGACCTGTTCCACCGGCTCAACGTCATTCGTCTTCGCCTGCCGGCCCTGCGCGAGCGGCGCGAAGACATTCCGCTGCTGGTGCGGCATTTCATGCAGAAAAGCGCGCGCGAACTGGGGATGGAAGCCAAGGGCGTATCCGAGTCCGCGATGAAAACTCTGGTGGGCTTGCCGTGGAGCGGTAACGTGCGCCAGCTCGAAAACGTCAGCCACTACCTCACGGTGATGGCCCCCGGGCAAGTGGTTGAATCCGGCGATCTGCCGGGCGACCTGATGCAGGGCACTGTCGAAGCCAGCGGTGGAGACTGGCTGGCCGGACTGGCTGCTGAAGCCGGCGCGCGACTCGCGCGTGGCGAAGCGTCGATTCTGGACGACCTGACGCAGGCGTACGAAAAAACCCTCATCGAAGTGGCGCTGCGCCATACCGGTGGTCGCCGGATCGAGGCGGCGCATCTGCTCGGCTGGGGGCGCAATACCCTGACCCGCAAGATTCACGAACTGGGCATGGATGCCGCAGAATCCGACGAGCCCAAGGCCTGAAGGGGCGAGCAGGCAAGAAAAAGCCGACGGATTCCGTCGGCTTTTTTGCGGGTGTACACCACTCAGGCGGCTTGTGCTTCTTCCAGCAATTTCTGGATTTCACCCTTCTGGTACATCTCGATCATGATGTCAGACCCGCCGATCAGTTCACCCTTCACGTACAGCTGGGGAAAGGTCGGCCAGTTGGCGTAGTACTTCAGATTTTCGAAGATTTCCGGGTCCATCAGCACGTTCACGGCCAGGAAATCCTTCACGCCACAGGCTTGCAGCACCTGGGCCGCGCGGGCGGAAAAACCGCACTGCGGAAACTGGGGCGTGCCTTTCATGTACAGCACAACGGTGTTGTTGGTGACTTGGTCACGGATGCGGTCGAGCGGGGTCATGGGGGCTCCTGGAATACTTGAGTGAAACGGTCGGAAATTATACGCCCGGTCATCCCGGCGTCAAGCGGCCCGGGGTTCGCGCGATTCGAGATAGGGGCTGACGAAAGCCTTGTGAAACAGATGTGGGATCAGCAAGTGCGCGGGCATGCGCAGCCAGTGGGCGCGCACATAGGCAGCCAGCCGGGCGGCGGGTGTGAATGCATCGTTGCAGCTCGCATGGTCAGGCATCAATGCGCGCTTGAAGACGGCATCCATGATGCTGCGCGTGAGTCGTCCCGGAGCGGCCGGGCGTAGCGCGTCCAGTGCGCTGTCAGGCACGGGCGTGTCGAGGAAGTAGGTCACGTAGCGCAGGGCATAAAACAGCGAGCGTGCCAGCTCCAGTTCCAGTGCGCGTGTGGTCAGGCGGTGCCAGAATCCCGTGTCGTCGCTTGCAGTGCGCAGCAGAAGATCCAGATCGGTGATGTCGCGCAATCCATGCGGCAATTCGCCGTCATGGAAGAGATGCGTGGCCGAGTGGAGGATGCGGTCCTCGGGAGACAGCACGGCCAGCCCGGGCCATGAAGGCAAGGTGGCCGCCCGGGCCATCAGTTTTGCCGGGTCCGGGTGGTAGCGCGCGGTGTCCGGGAGGATGGCGTGGTGAAGGTCGATCACCGTTTCGCGCGTGGTGTGCTGCAAAGGCGGGATCTCGTGCATCCAGCGACGGTAGTAGCGGCGATCGTATGCGGAGAGCGGGGCAGGGTGCCAGCCCGCGAGCATCAGCATGGATTCGGCATCGGCCAGATGTTCTTTTGGCACCAGCAGATCGATGTCATTGAACAGGCGCCCTTCGGCCGCAGGGAGGTCTGCCGCCACATAGGCCGCCCCTTTCAATATGACAGCCGGTACGGGCAAATCGGCCAGCGCAGTCTGGATGGCCCGAAGTTCCCAGTGCACGGCCGTGCGCTGTTTGTCCGCCAGGGTGTCCGCCGCTTCGAAATGCCAGCGCACGGGTGCGGGAATCGACTCGCTCATGCCCAGGGATTTCAGGCGGTGCGACAGCCGCGCCAGCAAGCCTGCCGCACGTGCTTGTCTCACCAGCACATCCCAGCCATCCATGGACAGTCGGGTGATCGACTCGGGCGTGCGCAAAGTTCGGATGAGCAGAGGGTGATGCATGGCTGTCAGTCTTGTGGCGTGTCGCTGGCAAGCGTATCAAATGCAGCAATTGCCTCCGGCAGTGAACTGTAGCGGAAGTCGTAACACCCGACCTGGTCAATGAGATTGGCCGCCACCCGGAAACCGTCAGCCCCGAGGTGGCTGTAGTTGAAGGCATTCTGCGCCAGAAAGATGAAGGTCTGTGCCCGGGAGCGCGGGCTCAGGCGGGTGGTGGCGTGGGCTTCCCATTTGGGGAAGATCACCCAGCCAGGCCGGGCCGGTTCGTGCTGGCGGAGCACGCTTTCTCGGGGCGGGCGCATGTGTGCGACCGTGCCCTTGACCGTGTCGTGCGAGGCGCGATTGATGAAGACCTCGGGATCGAATTGCCGGATGACCTGTATCGATTGGTTTTTCAGGCTGACAGGGCGGGGAAGCGGCTGGATGTTGCCGGTCTTGCGGTCAATGAGCGTCAGTTCGTCCGACAGCAACCGCCAGCCCGACAGGGCAAGCGCAGCTGCCAGTGTGCTTTTGCCAGACCCCGGAGGGGCCGGCAGGACGACAGCACGGCCGTTTTTTTCGACGACGGCCGCATGAATGATGAGGTACTGGTGGGCCTGCGTGGAGACGCACCAGTTGAGGCCCCATTCCAGCATGGGGAAAGCCTGGTCGCGGGGCAGAGGTTTGAATGGCTGCTGCCCATCAAAGGAGAACTGGGCCTGGGGCTTGACCCAGCGCCGGATGCCGCTGGGCGAGTTCACCGTCACATGGAAGTCTGCAAAAGCCTCGCGCGGGCTGCGGACTTCGAACTGCCCGTACAGGTCGGCCAGTCCGGCGGCGATTGCCGGCAACCGGGAGTGCAGGCGCATCGAAAAGGGCCCGGTCCGGAGCCAGACACCCGGTCCCGCCAATTGCTTACGCAAATCGGCGGGGGTCATCTGCAGCAGTTTCATGGCGATTGAAGCAGGCCGATCTGGTGGAGCTGGGCGAACACTTCGTCAGCCAGTTCGTGGAATTGCGGTGTGTCTGCCACATTCAGGCGCTGGGCGAGTGTCGTGGCGAGTTGGGCGGCTGTGAAACCAGGGTGCTCACGACAAGTTTGATAGAGCGCGAACGTCAGGGGTTTCAGGTAATGGGTGTCGCCAGATGCAGCATCGAACACCACGGCTTCATCCCCCCAGCTTTTGAGCAAAAGATTGCCATAGGGCATGGCGTGATCCGTGCGATCAATTCAGCGGACAGCCGCGATTGTTGAGTTTGTCCAGCGAATCCTTGAGGTCGGCAGGCTTGGTGGTGTACCACTTGCGGAACAGATCAATGATTTCGCCAGGGGTATAGCCATAGTTGACGTTGGGATGCGCTGCGTTCAACAAGGCGGCCACAGCATGAAACCCCAGATTATTGGAAATCGGGTCCCCGCTGCCGTTCAGTAGGCGCATGACTTCCAGAAGAGTGTAAGGCGTATTGTTGGTCTTGACGTACTGGGTTACACCAAACACCGTATTGAACGTGTCTGTGGTGCGGAAGCCGGTTGCCGGCCAAGAATCAAGGTGTTGTTGCTGTTTCCAGTAACCTGGCGTACACCCTTCACACGCAGGTCCCTTGGGTTTGGACAAATTGCCGGATTGCATGCCGGAAATTGTGCACTGGTTTGCCCAGACCGGGCGGCTGGACAGGGTGAAGACAGCAGCTACCCCCAAGGCACTGCCGGCCAGTTTGCGGCGACTGGTGTCCACGGGCTCGGTGGCGTGGGTTTCGGTTGGCGTGTCGGGCTGGTTATGAATGGAATCGGACATGGGATGCCTCGAGAGTTTCTGGTTTAACCGATAGACAGCAAGAATTGCGCCAAACAGGCACTGTTGCCATGCAGAGGACCATTTTGCAGCAGTTCGCGGGCATGGGGGCCGGGCGAAATCCTGCCAAGTGTAAATTAATCCGACAGCCTTGCGCAGGTCACGCGGGGGTGGCCGGCCAGGTCGTGCCAGGTTTGTGGAGCCGGATAGCCAGCACGCCTGAACAAATCCTGTACCGCCGGGCCCTGATCATAGCCATGCTCCA
This sequence comes from Hydrogenophilales bacterium, assembly GCA_041639515.1. Lineage (GTDB taxonomy): Bacteria > Pseudomonadota > Gammaproteobacteria > Burkholderiales > Thiobacillaceae > Thiobacillus. Next base: position 4,772 of record JBEQCD010000015.1, read on the forward strand.
GCAGGAGGGTGCCGGCCGGGAGGAGATGCGCGGCAGCCTGCCGCACGAGGGTCGCCAGGTCATCCAGTCCGGCCGGGCCGGCAGCCAGGGCCTGACGAGGCTCGAACCGGACGTCGCCGTTGTGCAGATGCGGGTCGTGGGCCGGGATGTACGGCGGGTTGCTGACGATGATGTTGAAGCGCCGTCCGCCCAGGGCATCGAACCAGTGGCTGTGCACAAAATCGACTCCTGCGCCGAGGGGCTGGGCGTTCTGGCGCGCGATGGCGAGCGCGGCGGCGGACTGGTCGACGGCCACGACGCGCGCCAGCGGGCGTTCCAGTGCCAGGGTAATGGCGATGCATCCGCTGCCGGTGCCCAGATCGAGCACGTCAGCGGGCTGATCGGGCGGCAGACAGGCAAGGGCGCGTTCCACCAGCAGTTCGGTGTCGGGGCGGGGAATCAGTACGTCCGGCGTGACCCTGAACGGGCGGCCGAAAAATTCGCGCACGCCGGTGAGGTAGGCGACAGGTTCGCCGGCCAGCCGGCGCGCGAGCAGGGCGTCGAACGCGGCGACCTGCGCGGCAGTCGGCGCATCGGTGTCGTGCGCGATCAGCCAAGTGGGTGCCACATCCCACGCGAAGGCGGCGAGCACGCGTGCATCCAGTCTCGCCTCGCGCGTGTCGAGGCCGAGCACGGCGGCAATCTGGCGGCTGGCGGCGGCCAGCCGCTCTGCCACCGTTCGCGGCATGCCTGAACCCGGTCCGCTGATTCCTGAATCCTGCTTATTCACCCGAGAGCGTGGCCAGCAGTTCGGCCTGGTGTTCGGCGGCCAGCGCGGCAAACAGCTCGGTCAGGTCGCCATCCATCATGGCGTCGATCTTGTAGAGCGTGAGGTTGATGCGGTGGTCGGTGACGCGGCCCTGCGGAAAGTTGTAGGTGCGGATGCGGTCGGAGCGGTCGCCGCTGCCGATCAGGCTCTTGCGGGTGCTGGCTTCCAGCGCGTGCTGGGCCTGGATTTCGCGGTCTTTCAGGCGGGCGGCGAGCACGCTCATGGCCTGCGCGCGGTTGCGGTGCTGGGAACGGTCGTCCTGGCATTCGACGACGAGCCCGGTGGGCAGATGGGTGATGCGCACGGCGGAATCGGTCTTGTTGATGTGCTGGCCGCCGGCACCGGAGGCGCGGAAGGTGTCGATCCTGAGGTCGGCCGGGTTGATGTCGACTTCACCGACTTCGTCGGCTTCGGGCATGACGGCCACGGTGCAGGCCGAGGTGTGGATGCGCCCTTGTGATTCGGTTTCCGGGACGCGCTGCACGCGGTGTCCGCCCGATTCGAACTTGAGGCGGGAATACGCGCCCTGGCCGACGATCCGGACGATCACTTCCTTGTAGCCCCCCACTTCGCCGGGGTTCTCGGACACGATCTCGACCTTCCAGCCCTGTCGCTCGGCGTAACGGGTATACATGCGCAACAGGTTGCCGGCAAACAGCGCTGATTCGTCGCCCCCCGTGCCGGCTCGAATCTCCAGAAAAATGTTGCGCTCGTCGTTCGGGTCTTTCGGCAGCAGGGCAGTTTGCAGGTCGATTTGCAGCCGGGCGATGCGGGTGTCTCCGTCGGCGAGTTCGGCTTCGGCCAGTTCCCGCATGTCCGGATCGGCGAGCAGTTCCTGCGCGGTTTTCTGGTCGGCTTCGAGCTGGCGGTACTGGCGGTAGAGCGCCACCACGGGGTCGAGCTCGGCGCGTTCGCGCGACAGTTTGCGAAAGCTGTCCATGTCGCCGGCAATTTCAGGTTGAGCGAGCAGGGCGTCGAGTTCGACCAGACGGTCGTCGGCGCGCGCGAGCTTGTCCGCCAGCGAGGGTTTCATGCCGGGCACCGCTCAGTTGTCCCGGGGCAGGCCGTAGAGCTGGCTGATCAGACGGACGAACTGGTCGCGCTCGCTACGCGTGGCGTGATTGAGCGCGTGGGTGGGCGCATGCAGCAGCTTGTTGGTGAGTGTCTGGGACAGGGCATCGAGCACGGCCTGCGGATCGTCACCGCGCGCCAGGGCCTTGTGTGCCTTGTCGATCTCGTGGCGGCGATGCCGCTCGGCCGTGTCACGCAGGGCGCGGATCACTGGCACCAGTTCGCGGCCTTCCATCCAGTGCACGAACTGCTCGACGCTGGTCTCGATGATGGCTTCGGCCTGGGCAACCTGGGCCACGCGGTTGTCCATGCCTTCCTGCACCACCTGGCCGAGATCGTCCACGCTGTAGAGGAACACGTCGTTCATGTCGGCAACCTCGGCTTCCACGTCGCGCGGCACGGCCAGATCGACGATGAAAATCGGGCGGTGGCGGCGCTGCTTGATCGCGCGCTCCAGCATGCCCTTGCCCAGGATCGGCAGCGGACTGGCGGTCGAGGTGACGACGATATCGTGCGAGGCGATTTCTTCCGGCAGCGCTGTCAGCGGAATCACCCCGGCACCGAAGCGTTCGGCCAGCGGGCGAGCCCGTTCGGCGGTGCGGTTGGCCACAGTCATCTTGCGCGGATGCTGAGCCGCGAAATGGGTGATGCACAGTTCGATCATCTCGCCCGCCCCGATGAAGAGGCAGGACTGCTCGCGGATGCTGGGGAAGATGCGTTCCGCGAGCCGCACGGCGGCGGCAGCCATGGACACGGAATTGGCACCGATCTCGGTGCTGGTGCGGACTTCCTTGGCGACGGAAAACGTACGCTGGAACAGTTTGTGGAGCAGCAGGCCCAGCGTGCCGGCTTCTTCGGCGGTGGCCACGGCTTGTTTCATCTGCCCCAGGATCTGGGTTTCACCCAGCACCATGGAGTCGAGGCCGGCGGCCACGCGGAAGGCGTGCTGTGCAGCCTGCTCCCGTGGCAGGGCGTACAGGTAGGGAGCCAGTTCACGCCGCTCGATCTGGTGGAAGTCCGCCAGCCACTGTGTCACGGCGTCGGCAGACGCAGCATTGCAGTAGAGCTCGGTGCGGTTGCAGGTCGACAGGATTGCCGCCTCCGAGGCACGCTGGCTCTGGGTCAGCTCATGTAGCGCCAGCGCCAGTTTCTCGGGGCCGAACGCAACCTGCTCGCGAATCGCGAGTGGCGCAGTATGGTGGTTGACCCCGAGGGTGAGCAGATGCATGGCGGCAGTGGCCAGAGAACCGGTGGCGAAAAGAGGGCGCTATTTTACCCGCTCGCGCTAGGCGTGCGGGCAGTCGAAACGCAGGCGGTCGTAGTAGCGGCCGCGATACAGCAGGCGGCGTTTGCCGGGCGAGTCTTCGAAGGCGTTGCGGGTGTGCAGCACGTTGTTGCAGATCAGGCCCATGCCGGGGGTCATGCGTGCTTGGATGGTGTACTCCGAACTGGCGAGAATCTCGGCCAGGGTTTTGACTGCGGCCTGCGTCAGGGCATCGTCGCGCCACTGGATCGAGCGGGTGCGCGCGGTGTAGCGCATGTGCAGGAAGCCTTCGGCGGCATCGACCGAGAACACCGGGCCGGACTGTTCGGGACGGGCGATGTTGTCTTCGTCCATGCGGGCCGGAATGGTCATGGCGTCGGGGCGCATCAGCGCCATCACATAGTCGGGGTTCGCGTCGCGCAGCTGGATATAGGCAATTTCGTGGTCCAGCAACGCGTTCTCGCCACCGGATTCGGCGTCCTGGGCGCAATGCAGGCTCATCCCGAGGATGCGGCGGTCGAGGGCGTTGTAATAGCCGTCGGTGTGCCAGTTGATTCCCTTGTGGGTATAGGGGATGAAGTCGCCGCGCGCGTGGCCGGCTTCCTCGTTGGGCGTGATGCTCGACAGCCCGTCCTCGTCAGCGAGGTAATTGCCTTCGAGGCGGAAGAGACCGAGTTGCTCGCCGAATTTCTTGGGCAGGGTTTTGTCCGCGGCCGGAAGATGCGGGGCCGCGTAGAAGACCATGTTGGCGCGTGCAACGACCTCGCCCAGCGCCTGCTTTTCGTCGGGCATCAGGGCGCGCGGGTCGTTGACTTCGACCACGAGCTCTTCGACCGAGCGCGGATAGCCTGCAAGCTTGGCGTCGCGCCAGGCTAGGTAGGCAGCATTGTCGGCCAGGTCGAATGGCGAGGACATGCGCGGATCACTCCGGCGGCAGCATGTCCGGCGAGCCGAAGCCGCGCTTCACCGGCGCGTTGGACAAGAGACCCATGAAGGACTTCCTCACCGTGCCCATCATCTCGGGCATCTCGATGTCCATGATCTGGTCCATCACCCAGGTCTTGTCGGAATCGAGCATTTCCTCGCGGATCTGCAACGCCATGAAACGCAGCGCGGGGAAGCTGGCCTTTTCGTCGTTCGGAAATTCGAATTCGGCGTAGTCGGCGAAGCGGCGGTTGAGGAAATCGATGTATTCCTGCTTGTAGTTGCGAGGGTCGTCCTTGCCGACGACTTCGCGGATGTTCTGCTCCATGATTTCGCCCAGACGGTTGGAGACGGCCTGCAGGATGGCGGTGCGGCGCTCGGGCGTGAGCGTGGCGTAGGCCATGCGGTCGCAGTAATGCGCGAGAAAGGCGGTGAACTCGGCCAAAAGCTTGAAGCCGCGCGCCGGGGTGATGATGTCGTAATCCTCGCGGCCGAGGTTGTCCACGGCCTTGTCGGCGACGCGCCACGCGGTGGTGGCGACCGACGAGGCGATTTCTTCGGGGCTGCGCTCGCCGTCTTTCTTGAACCAGACGGTGCGGACTTTAACGGGTTTGACCATGACGCTATTCCTTGTAATCAGGCCGGGTAATCAGGCAACGCCTGTGGCGACGGGGCGCGCCGGATCGGTGATCCATTCGCTCCACGAGCCGGGGTAGAGGCGCGAGCCGGCAAGGCCGGCGATTTCCATCGCGAGCACGTTGTGGCAGGCGGTGACGCCCGAGCCACAGGTGTGAACGACGTTTTCCGGGGCGACGCCGGCGAGCAGCTGTTCGTAGTTTTCCCGCAGTTCGTCGGCGGGCAGATAGGTGCCGTCGAGATCGAGGTTTTCTTCGAACACCCAGTTGATCGCGCCGGGGATGTGGCCGGGCACGGGGTCGATTTTTTCGACTTCGCCGGTGAAGCGCATTTCGGGGCGGGCGTCGATGAGTTTGTGCGCGGGGCTTTGCCGCATGGCTTCGACGGCGGCGGCGTCTACACCCCAGTCCACGTTCGCGGGGACGGGGTAGGTCGTCGGTATGACGGCGGGTTCAGCGGTATCGACCGGGCGTTTTTCGCGCGTCCACTTGGGGAAGTTGCCGTCGAGCAGAGCGACGTTCTGGTGGCCGAGGCCGCGCATAAGCCACCACAGGCGCACCGCCATGGAGCCGAAGCTGTCGTCGTACACGACGACTTGCGTCGCGGGCGTGACGCCCCACGCGCCGAGCTTGGCGCAGAAGGTGGCGAGGTCGGGCAGGGGATGACGGCCGGTGGTGGTGGACTTCGGCGACGAGAGGTCGTCGTCGAGATGCGCGTAGCGCGCGCCGGGAATATGGCCTTGCTCGTAGACACGGCGGCCATGGGCGGTGTCGGCGAGCGAAAACCGGCAGTCGATGACCACCCAGCTGTCGAGCTGGGTGGCGAGTTGTTCGGGGGTGACGAGGGTGCTGGACATGGCAGGCTTCAGGGGCAAGAAATCGGGATGCGGGGTTGGGCGGAGCGGATATCCAGCGCTCGCGCCCCGGATTCCGACCCCCTGCCCCCTGTGCTGCTTAGTAGCCGCCTTTGCCGTAAGGCTTGGGCAGGCCGGACACGCGGCAGCCCTGACGAGCCGGCTGGTTGGGGAACAGCTCGTAGAGCTTCTTCTTCCAGTCGGTGCCGGGGTGGTCTTCTTCGAGCTGGATGACCATGTTGCGGAAGTTCGGGGTCTGACCATCTTCCTTGTATTTTTCACGCAGCCAGTTGATGACGGTCCAATGCTCGTCGGTCAGCGTGATTTTTTCGTTGGCGGCGATGACCGGGGGCACGTCGTCGCTGAAGTTGGCTTCCAGCAGGAAGTCTTCTTCACCGGTTTCGAGTTCTTCGCCATTCACAACATAAGGCATGGTTTTCTCCTTTCGGGGGTTGAAAAAAGCCGGGATCGGCAGGTTAAAAAATCTCCGGCACAACCGGAGCAATGGATTTGTGCGGGATGAAGAGGCCGCATCCTAGCAGGCGATTGCGGCCAAGTCCCTCGTCCTGCAGGCGCAGGGATTTGTGTGGCGGGACATCGTGCAGCATCAGGCTATATCCATGCAGGGGGCCCTGACTGCTGGCAATCGTCTGGCGTTTTCCGCAGATGAAGCCGCAGCGCAATTGGTGGCGTCCGTCCAGTTCGCGCATGACATCCTGCACGAACTGTTCCTCCGAATCGCTTCCCGTGTCGACCAGGTGGGCATAGATGTTACTGAAAGGGGAAAACGCCCGTGTCTTGAATTTTCCGATCGTGAGCGCGTGGCCAGAAAGATCAAGCGTTTTGCCGACCAGGGCTTCGGTGTCAGGTACGCGGGCTTTGGGCACACGCATGTAGAGCTTGGTGCGGCGGTTGATGTTCAGCGCGTCATCGCCACTGTTGGTCTCGGCCCCCTTCAGGTGCTGGATGCCGGAGCCGGGGTCGTCGCCCAGCCACGGCAGCACACTCAGGATGGCTTCGAGCAACATCTGGGCGTTATCGGTGGGAATCGTGGTGCCCACCAGATCGAACTGGAGATCGATCTGGTGGGCGGTATATTCCTCGGGCTTGGCTTCGGGCCAACCCCAGCTCACGGTTTGTCCCCGGCGTGTTCGCGCGCCCAGCCGGCCATCAGGTCGGCCCATTTCTGGGCGCTGGCCGGATCGATGTCAAAAATGGTGAAGCGTTTGTTTTCCCGGATACGTACACGCAGGAAAGGCACGCCACCCGCCTCGTGGGTGAGATGCTGGAATTCGATTTCCTGGCCACCAAACGGAAGGCGCATTTTTTCGAGCGGGGTGATTTCAGGCATGACTGATCCGACGCTTTCAAATTTTATTGATACCTGTCCAGCCGGAGGCCGCGCAGGGTGTCCTATATATAAGGATCGCGAAGCTTGTCTCAAGCCCTCGTGAGGGTAGGGACTTGCGTTTGCAACAATATTTTAATACTCTTATTGATTCCTGTGGTCGCCTGCTAATGTCGCATCGATTCCCCCGATCAGGCATTACCGTGTTGGGGAAAACAACCTACTCCTTTTGGGTAGGTTTGGACCTACCGGAATGGGTTATCTGTTTTACCCATGAGAATGATGGTGGTGAACAGGGTGACTGAATACGATGATGGGATACCGTTAAGCTGCCTGCTGACGGGCATTTCGAAATGTTCTAGGAGAGAAAATTATGGCAAAGCAAATGATTGATACGCCCAATCTGGACGAGCTCGAGAAAGGCCCGTGGCCCAGCTTCGTGACCGGCCTGAAGCGCCTGGCCAAGGAAAACGACATGATGGTTGACCTCATGGGTCAGCTGGAAACTTCGTACAAGACCAAGTTCGGCTACTGGAAGGGTGGTACGGTTGGTGTGTTCGGCTACGGCGGCGGTGTGATCCCCCGTTTCACCGAGCTGAAGGACGAAAACCACAATCCGCTGTTCCCCGAGGCGGCTGAATTCCACACTCTGCGCATCCAGCCCCCGGCCGGTATGCACTACACCTCCGATCTGCTGCGCAAGATGTGTGACGTGTGGTCGGCCACCGGTGGTTCGGGCCTGATCGCCTTCCACGGCCAGTCCGGCGACATCATGTTCCAGGGCATCAAGACTGCCGACGTGCAGCGCGCCTTCGACGAATTCAACGAAATGGGCTTCGACCTCGGTGGTGCCGGTCCGGCTCTGCGTACCTCGATGTCCTGCGTCGGTGCCGCCCGTTGCGAAATGTCGTGCTACGACGAAGCCAAGGCTCTGCGTACCGTCATCAACAACAACCTGGACGACATGCATCGTCCGTCGCTGCCCTACAAGTTCAAGTTCAAGTTCTCGGGCTGCCCGAACGACTGCGTGAACGCGATCCAGCGCTCCGACATGGCCACCATCGGCACCTGGCGCGACAACATCCGCGTGAACGAAGCGCAGGTTCAGGATTACATGAAAGAGCACGGCATGAATGACCTCGTCAACGACGTCATCAGCAAGTGCCCGACCAAGGCCATCACCCTGGTCGAGACCGGAAAATTCGCTGCTTCCGAAAACGTCTCCGCTGCCAATCTGGGCAACGGTCAGACCATGTGCATCGACAACAAGAACTGCGTGCGCTGCATGCATTGCCTGAACGTCATCCCCGGCGGCCTGCTGCCCGGTAATGACAAGGGTGTGTCGATCCTGGTTGGTGGCAAGGGCGTGCTGAAGATCGGTGCAACCATGGGTACCGTGGTTATTCCGTTCATGAAGCTTGAGTCCGAAGAGGATTTCGAAAAGCTGAACGATCTGGCTCGCAACATCATCGACTTCTTCGCTGAAAACGCGCTGGAGCACGAGCGTACCGGCGAAATGATCGAGCGTATCGGCCTGACCAACTTCCTCGAAGGTCTGGACATCCCGGTTGATCCCAACATGATCAGCTCGCCCCGTTCCAACCCGTACTTCCGTTCCGACGACTGGGACGAGCAGGTCGAGAAGTGGAACGAGTACAAGCAGTCGGCTGCCTGAGCCACCTGCGGTAATCGGTTTTAAAACGGACGATCCCTGGCGCGTGCCGGGGGTCGTGTAACAATCAGTTGGAGATAAAAATGGCAGAACTGCGTCCGCCTATCGAATCCGGCGCGCCGGATCCGATGCCCTACATGCATCCCGTAATGGTCAAAAACTACGGCAAATGGGCTTTCCACAGCCATCCGAAGCCGGGTGTCCTGTATCACCGCGCTGAAAACGGCGACGAAATCTGGACCGTCAAGGCGGGTACCCAGCGTCAGATGGATCATTACACCATCCGTGAACTGGCCGACATCGCCGACCAGTTTGCCGACGGCTTCGTGCGTTTCACCGCACGTTCCAACATCGAATACATGGTGTCTGATGGCTCCAAGGTTGAGCCGCTGATCAAGGCGCTGAACGACAAGGGCTACCCCATTGGCGGTACTGCCAACTCGGTGTCCATGATCGCCCACACCCAGGGCTGGCTGCACTGCGACATCCCCGGCACCGACGCTTCCGGCGTGGTGAAGGCGCTGATGGACGAGCTGTACGACGACTTCGTCAAGTGCGAGATGCCTAACCGCGTCAAGCTCTCGACCTCGTGCTGTGAAATCAACTGCGGTGGTCAGGCCGACATCGCCATCATCGTTCAGCACACCAAGCCGCCGAAGATCAACCACGATCTGGTGGCCAACGTGTGCGAACGTCCTTCGGTCGTCGCCCGTTGCCCGGTCGCCGCGATCCGCCCCGCTCTGGTGAACGGCAAGCCCTCGCTGGAGGTGGACGAGAAGAAGTGCATCTGTTGCGGCGCGTGCTTCCCCCCGTGCCCCCCGATGCAGATCAACGATCCCGAGCATTCGAAGATCGCGATCTGGGTGGGCGGCAAGAACTCGAACGCCCGTTCCAAGCCCACCTTCCACAAGCTGGTTGCCGCCGGTCTGCCGAACGCTGCGCCGCGCTGGCCTGAAGTCGCTGAAGTGGTCAAGAAAATCCTTGCCACCTACAAGGCGGATGGCAAGCCCTGGGAGCGTATGATCGACTGGATCGACCGTATTGGTTGGCCCGCATTCTTCGAAAAGACTGGCCTGCCCTTCACCAAGTATCACATCGATAACTGGCGCGGCGGTCGTTACAACCTGAACGCTTCGGCACACATCCGCTTCTAAGCAGGTTCAGTGAACTGTCGGCCCCGCCGCAGCCTGGCTGCGGCGGGTGTTTGATAATAAAGACTGTTTTTTCGGAGTTAGAGCAAGCCATGCAATTCGGCATTCTTGTAAACGAAGGGCCTTATACCCATCAGGCCAGTGACTCGGCCTACCTCTTTGCCCGTACGGCAATCGAGAAGGGCCACAGCGTCCCGCGCGTTTTTTTCTATCACGATGGCGTGAACAACTCTACCCGTCTGGCCACCCCGCCGCAGGATGACCGTAATGTCTCCGCGCGCTGGTCCAAGCTTGCCGCCGAACATGGTGTCGATCTGGTGGTGTGTGTCGCCGCGGCCCAGCGTCGTGGCATCAATGACGATGTGCTGGCTCCGGGCTTCCGTATTTCCGGTCTGGGGCAGCTGGTGGAAATGGGCATTCAATACGACCGTCTCGTGACGTTCGGCGATTGATCGCCAGAGACAAAGGATTAACGCGATGAGCGATATGGATATGGAAGACGACGGCGCGGGTGTCGTCAAGAAGTTCATGTTCCTGAACCGCAAAGCGCCGCACGGCACCGTGTATGCGCTCGAAGGTCTGGAAGTGGTGCTGATCACGGCAGCGTTCGATCAGGACGTGAGCATGGTGTTTACCGACGACGGCGTGTATCAGCTGTTGAAAGGTATTGATTCCAAAGGTATCGAGGTCAAGGATTTCTCCAAGACTTACCGTGCACTCGAGGGCTACGACATCGAGAAGCTCTATGTCGACCAGGCATCGATGGACGCGCGCGGTTTGACCGAAGACGACCTGATTGTTGACGTGACCGTGTTGTCTGTCGCTGAGATGGCTAATCTCATGGACGAACAAGACGTCGTCATCAGCTTCTAAGGGGATCAAGATGCTGCACATTGTGAATAAATCGGCTACGGAACGCGGCACGCTGGACAGCTGCCTTGCGATGGCCACAAAAGGTTCTGCGGTATTGCTGATCGAAGACGCGGTTTACGCGGCGACGAAGGGCAGCACGGCGGCGGCGAAAATCCAGGCAGCGGCGGCTGGCCTCAAGGTTTACGCACTCGGTCCCGATCTGGCAGCGCGCGGCATGGCCGGGCGCGTCCTGGACGGTGTCAATGTCGTGGATTACAGCGGTTTTGTGGATCTGGTTGCAGAACACAAAGCTTGCCAGTCCTGGCTTTAAGTTCAATTCAAGGAGTATTGCTATGCCCATGGTAGATATCGCTGGTAAAGAGTACGAAGTCGACGAAGAAGGCTATCTGATCGACCTGTCGCAGTGGAACGAAGACGTGGCCAAGTACATGGCTGTCGAAGAAAAAGTCGAACTGACCGAATCGCACTGGGAAGTCGTGAACTTCCTGCGCGAGTACTACGCCGAATACCAGATCGCTCCCGCTGTCCGCGTTCTGACCAAGGCGATCGGCAAGAAGCTCGGTCCCGATAAAGGCAACAACAAGTACCTGTACGAACTGTTTCCTTACGGCCCGGCCAAGCAAGCTTGTAAGATCGCCGGCCTGCCGAAGCCCACTGGCTGCATCTAACTAGCCGCTTGTATTAGGGTGCTCGGGTCGCCCCGAATAGTCGGGGCGATTCGATTTATAACCGGGTGTTTTCCAATCGAATGCGCTCGCGCGACCACGGTCGTAGCGTTCGATTCGCAAACACGACGTTGTTGGGGGATTGGTTTTGTCTATTACGACAATGATTTTCGCAGGCACTTTCTACCTCGCAACCCTGTTGCTGGTGGTTGGCCTTGTCTACAAGATTTTCGACTACAGCCGCACGCCTGCGCCGCTGAAAATCCCGACTACGCCTGCACCTACAACGCAAAAGGGTGTGGTCTATCGCATGGCCAAGGAAGTTGTGCTGTTCGAATCGCTGTTCAAGTCCAATAAATGGATCTGGGTGTTCGGCTGGCTGTTCCATTTCGGCATGTTGCTGGTGCTGATTCGCCACCTGCGCTACTTCATCACCCCGATTCCTGAATGGTTGGTTTTCATCCAGCCATTCGGCAAGTACGCCAGCATCATGATGGTCGTGGGCTTGCTGGGTCTGTTGGCTCGTCGTTTCGTGGTTGACCGGGTGCGCTATATCTCGACCCCGTCGGATTACCTCATGCTCGTGTTGCTGATCGGTATTGGGATCACAGGCATGCTGACCACATTTGTCGTGCACACCGACATCGTCGCGCTCAAGCAGTTTTTCATGGGCTTGATGTTCTTTGACCTGCAACCAGTGCCACAAGACCCCATCATCCTGGCGCACTTGGCCATGGTCGCCTTGCTGATGGTGATTTTCCCGATCAGCAAACTGCTCCACGCCCCGGGCCTTTTCTTCAGCCCGACACGGAATCAGGCAGACAATCCACGTGAACATCGCCATGTGGCGGCGTGGGCGGCTCGTCTGGACCAAAATAACTGATTGCCGGCTTTGACGGCAATTGAAAGCTCGGATAGAGGACGCTTAAGTGGCTGCTGCTGAATTTGATATCCCGGAGATCAAGGAATCGATCGAGATTCCCAAGCTGCGCGAAGGCGTGATGTCGCACGCCAAGTCCTTTCTTGCGCCCAAGCCGGTGCAGGATTACATGGGCTACCCGCACGAGCTGGGTGAAGACTGGAAAGAGCGCGCCATCGACAAGATGGGCGATTTGCTTGGCAAGTACCGCTCACTCAAGGTTTTTCTGGATGCTTGCGTACATTGTGGTGCCTGCACCGACAAGTGCCACTACTACCTCGGTACGTCCGATCCCAAAAACATGCCGGTGGCGCGTCAGGATCTGATGCGTCAGGTCTACCGCCGTTATTTCACCACGGCCGGAAAGCTCTTCCCGAAACTGGTCGGCGCAAAAGACCTGACCAAGGAAGTGCTGGACGACTGGTACAGCTACTACCACCAGTGTTCCGAATGCCGCCGCTGTTCGGTGTTCTGTCCCTACGGTATCGACACGGCTGAAATCACCATGGCCGGGCGTGAAATCCTCAACCACGTCGGAATGGGCCAGAAGTATTCCAACGAGATTCTGGGCAAGGTTCAGAAGATCGGTAATAACCTCGGCCTGCCGGGCCCCGCGCTGGAAGATACTCTGATTGGCCTGGAAGAAGACATCGAGGCCGACACCGGCGTGCCGGTCAAGATGCCGATCGATGTCCAGGGTGCAGAAGTGCTGCTGGTCACCCCGTCGGCAGACTTCTTCTCCGAGCCGCATGTCGAGTCCCTCATTGGCTACGCCAAGGTCTTCCACGCCGCCGGCATAAGCTGGACCTTGTCTTCGCATGCATCGGAAGCCGGTAACTTCGGCCTGTTCAATGGCAACTACGAAACCATGCGCAAGGTTGCCATGCGTATTCGCGATGCGGCGCTGGAACTTGGCGTGAAGCGCATCGTGGTTGGCGAATGCGGCCATGCCTGGCGCGTGGCGTATAGCTTCTGGAATACCCTGACGGGTCTGGGCTATGGCGGTAATGATCCGTTCTCGATCGAACTGCAGAAGCAGCTGGATCACAACTATCCCCAGCCTCAGCATATTTGCGAACTGACCAATGACCTGATCAAGTCCGGAAAGATCAAGGTCGATCCATCGCAGAACGACGATCTGGTGGTGACGTATCACGATTCCTGCAATGTGGCCCGTGCCTCTCGCATGGGTGATATGCCGGGTGGGCAATTCATCATCCCGCGTGAGCTCATCAAGTCGGTTGCGAATAACTTCCACAACATGGCGGATGACACGATCTACGAATCGACCTTCTGCTGTGGCGGTGGCGGCGGCCTGCTGACTGATGACCTGATGGAGGTGCGCGTGAAGGGTGCGTTGCCGCGTGCGACTGCCCTCAACGCTGTGGTGCAGGAATATCAGGTCAACTTCATGGCGACCATCTGTGCAATTTGCAAGGCGCAATTCACCAAGGTTTTACCCAAGTACGGCTTTGACATGAGCATGGTCGGCGGGGTGCATCAACTGGTAAGCAAGGCGATCCAGCTCGAGGCAGTCGAAAAAACCGACTCCGCCGAGTAAGGCTCACGTTTGTTTGATATTCACTTAGTTTTGTAGGCGTTAGGAGAACCAACATGGCTGTCACGACCAACAAGGGACAAAAAACCGAAGGCATGACTTGGCGTCGGTACAAGGACGGCGAGACGGAGAGCAATATTCGCTCCGCCCAGGATCGTATCTTCCAGGCAAGCTGGACGCACAAGTGTCCGGAATACATGCTCTCGACGCCGCCTTGCCAGGGTTCGTGCCCGGCCGGTGAAGACATTCGTGGTTATCTGAACATCGTGCGCGGCATCGAGAAGCCGCCCGCAGGCACCACCTGGCAGGAATACGCCTTCCGCCGCATCACGGAAGCCAACCCCTTCCCGGGCGTGATGGGTCGTGTGTGCCCCGCCCCGTGTGAGTCTGGCTGTAACCGCAACATGGTCGAAGACCACGTCGGCATCAACTCGGTCGAACACTTCGTGGGCGACTGGGGGATCGAGAACGGCATGAAATTCACTGCCGCTGCGACCGAAACCGGCAAGAAAGTGGCCATCATCGGTGCCGGCCCTGCTGGCCTGGCTGCGGCCTATCAACTCCGCCTGCGCGGCCACGGCGTCACCATTTTCGACGAGCACGAAGAACTCGGCGGCATGATGCGCTACGGTATTCCCGGTTTCCGTACCCCGCGTGAAATGCTGGATTCGGAAATCAACCGCATCATCGAAATGGGCGTCGAAACCCGCCTCAAGACCCGTGTCGGTACTGACGTTGCCTTCGATGACATCGAAAAGGAATTCGATGCCATCTTCATGGCGATGGGTGCACAAGCCGGTCGTCCGCTGCCCGTTCCCGGTGCTGAAGCGCCGAACGTCGTGACCGCCGTCGCCTTCCTGCGCGCGTTCAACGAAGGCCGTCTGCAGCACGTCGGTTCACGCGTCGTCGTGATCGGCGGTGGCGACACCTCGATCGACGTCGTGACTGTCGCCCGTCGTCTGGGCAACGTGACCAAAACCGGCACGGCGGACGAGCGTCCGGCTGCTGAAAACGTCATCTCCGGCCACATGGCCCACGACGTCGCGTCGATCTCGGCCCGTGACGGTGCCGAGGTTGTGCTGGTGTCGCGCGCCACCATCGACAAGATGAACGCGTCCAAGCATGAAATCGAACACGCCCAGCAGGAAGGCATTGAAATTCTCGGCGGTGTGACGCCGATTGCCTGTGTGCTGGACGAGAAAGGTCGCGCCATTGCGCTGCGCGTTGCCGACTTCACGATGGAAGGCAAAGAAACCAAAATCACCGCAGGTACCGAACGTGATCTGCCGGCCGACCTGATCGTGTCCGCTATCGGCCAGGGTGTCGACTTCACGGGTATCGAGCAGTTCAACAACAACAATGGCCTGATCAAAGCCGACAAGAATTACCGTTACCCCGGCAAAGAGCATATCTTTGTTGGCGGCGACGTGATTCGCCCGCATCTGCTGACCACGGCCATCGGCCACGCGTCGATTGCGGTTGATGGCATTGATGCTTTCCTGAACGGCCACAAGGAACTAGAAAAGCGTCCGAAGGTTGACGTGCACCACTTCGACCAGATCCGCAAATGGCTCGAAACCGGCCACGAGTACAACGAGATCAAGGGCCAGGAAATGGGAACCTCGCAGCGGAAGGACCTGCTGCACAACTTCGAAGACCGTTCGGCGCGCTACATCATCCCGCACAACGAACTGTTCCTGGGCCACTTCCCCAACACCGCTCGCAACATCCGCGATGTGACCGTGCTGAACAAGGAAGAAGCGCTGGGCAACTTCGAAGAGCGCCTGCACGCCCTGTCCGACAAGAATGTGGTGGACGAAGCCAAGCGCTGCATGTCCTGCGGCCAGTGCTTCGAGTGCGACAACTGTGTGGTGTACTGCCCGCAGACCGCCGTGTTCAAGGTGAAGAAGAAAGACAACCCCACCGTGGGCCGCTACGTCGACACTGACTACGGCAAGTGCATTGGTTGCCACATCTGTGCGGACGTCTGCCCGACCGGTTACATCGTCATGGGTATGGGTGACTGAACGTGATGGCCAGCCTCATGCAGCGCGCCTCGCGCGCAGCGTTCCTGGCAGCAGCAATGGTTTGGGTGGGGATGTCCCCTGCCCAGGCCGGCGCCCCCAAACCCGTCATTGAAAAGGCGGTCAAGGGCCAGCAGTGCGTGGAAGACACCGAGTACATGCGGAAGAACCACATGAAGGTGCTGGATCATCATCGCGACAAGACGGTGATCGAAGGCATCCGTACCAAAAAGCACAGCCTCAAGGAATGCATCAACTGCCACGCCAGCGAAAAGACCGGCAGCGTGGCCAAATCCAAGGACGATTTTTGCGTCAGCTGTCATAGCTATGCGGCCGTGAAGATCGACTGTTTCGAGTGTCACTCGACCAAGCCACAAGGGCCGATGACGATGCACCCGCTGAACGCGGATACGGCACACTACAAGCACAAGCTGGCGGCAGGCGCTAACAAGCCCGTCAGCGTTGACGACATGGCCAAGGTTGCACAATGAGTGAGATGAACCCGAACCCGGCACACGCCTCGCAGGACGAACCGGCACAGACGGTTGAGTCGCTGCAACGGCGCCGTTTCATCGGTGCAGCTGGTGCTGCTGCTGGCCTCGCCATCGCACCGGGTGTGATGCTGATCGAAGTCGCGCATGGCCGCCCGGAAGACCAGGCAGCCAGCAGCGCCGTGCGCTGGGGCATGCTGGTGGACGCCACGAAGTGTGCCACGGGCTGTAACGACTGTGTGACGGCCTGCAGCACGGAAAACGGCTGGACACCGGTTGGCGAAAGCGCACATCCAAAGCAGGCACCGCAATGGATTCGCAAGCTGGAACTGCAGGATCCCCTGACGCAGATGGAAACCAACCTGCCGATGATGTGCCAGCACTGCGCCGAGCCGCCCTGTGTCGACGTGTGCCCGACCGGTGCCTCGTTCAAGCGTGCGGATGGCATCGTGCTGGTCAACCGCCACACCTGCATCGGCTGCCGCTACTGCATGATGGCGTGCCCGTACAAGGCCCGTTCGCTGGTTCACGAACAACTGAACGATACGCAGAAGGCCGACGTGCCGCGCGGTATCGGCTGCGTTGAATCCTGCACCTTCTGCGTCCAGAAAGTGGATCGTGGCGATGGCACGACGGCCTGTGTCGAAGCCTGTACCGCCTCGGGCCATAACGCATTGGTGTTCGGTGACCTGAACGACCCCGATTCGGAAATTTCCAGAAAGCTTCGCGAAATCCCGACCAAGCAGGTTCGCGCCGATCTCAATCTGAACCTCGGCGTTCGTTATCACGGAATCTAAACCATCATGGCAAGCATCACCTTCCGCGAAGTAGAAGGCAGCAGCCTGAAATACTGGCTGCTGTTCGGAGGCCTGGGCCTGTTCGTCCTGTTCGGCGCGCTGTCCTGGAACTACATGCACCACTACGGCCACGTCGTGACCGGCATGGACAACCAGATCGTCTGGGGCCTGCCGCACGTGTTCGCCGTGTTCCTGATCGTTGCGGCATCGGGCGCGCTCAACGTGGCGTCGATTGCCTCGGTCTTCAACAAGCCGATGTACAAACCTCTGGCACCGCTGTCGGCCATACTGGCGATAGCGCTCATGCTCGGCGGCCTGCTGGTGCTGGTGCTTGACCTGGGTCGGTCCGACCGGCTCATCGTCGCGATGACGCATTTCAACTTCAAGTCCATGTTCACCTGGAACGTGTTCCTGTACTCAGGCTTCTTTGCCTTGGTTGGCGTCTATCTGTGGACCATGCTCGACCGCACGGTCAAGTCCTATTCCAAGGCAGCAGGTACCGCAGCATTCATCTGGCGTCTGGTGCTGACCACAGGTACAGGCTCGCTGTTCGGCTTTCTGGTAGCGCGTGAACTCTACGGCACGGCCATGCTTGCGCCCATGTTCATCATCATGTCGTTTGCCTACGGGCTGGCGGTATACCTGATGGTGCTGGCTGCTGCATATAGCTGGACCGGCCGTACCCTGGGCGAGGCTGTGATGCAGCGCCTGCGTTACCTGCTCGCGATTTTTGTCGCGGCCGTGCTCTACTTCGTGGTCACGTATCACATGACCAACCTGTATTTCACCAAATTCCATGCTGTGGAAGCCTTCATTCTGCGTGATGGCGGCATCTTCACCACCCTGTTCTGGTTTGGCCAGATTCTGGTGGGCTGCGTGATCCCCCTGGTGATCCTGCTGACGGGCCTGGGCAAGCAGCGCAGCTGGATCATGATTGCCTGCGCCCTGGTGATCCTGGGCGGCATGCTGCAGATGTACGTCACCATCATCGGTGCTCAGGCCTATCCGCTAGATATCTTCCCGGGCATGACCGAGAAAAGCAGCTTCTTCGATGGCGTGGTTCACAGCTATACCCCCAGCGTACCCGAGTTCTTCCTGGGGCTGGGTGGCGTGGCGATTGCCTTGCTGGTGACGACCTTTGCAGTGAAAGTGCTGCGCCTGTTACCCGAAAGCCTGGACGACGCGACAGTCGCCAAGCTGGAACATTGATCGGGTCTGCCGGCTTGTACGGCAGGTGAGCGGCCGGCATGATACAGCAAGCCACACCTACAACACGCGGGGCCAGCAGGCCCCGCGTGTTCATTTCAGCCGCGCATAAATCCTCCGGCAAGACGACGCTCACGCTCGGCCTGGCGGCCGCGCTGACAGAACGTGGCCACGCGGTGCAGACCTTCAAGAAAGGTCCGGATTACATCGACCCGTTATGGCACGGCATGGCCGCTGGCCGGCGCTGCTATAACCTCGATTTCCACATGATGACGCGCGATGAGATCGACGCGCGTTTCGCCCTGGCTGCGCACACCGCCCGCGTCAGCCTCATCGAAGGCAACAAGGGTCTGTACGATGGCCTCGACCTGGATGGCAGCAACAGCAATGCCGCGCTCGCCAAGCAGCTTCAGGCCCCGGTGGTGCTGGTGATCGATGCGCGTGGCATGACGCGCGGCGTGGCCCCCCTGATCCTAGGCTATCAGGCATTCGACCCCGAAGTGAAAATCGCCGGTGTCATCCTCAACCAGTTGGGCGGCAGCCGGCACGAATCCAAGCTGCGTGCAGTGATCGAGCATTACACGGCCGCCCGGGTCATTGGCGCGGTGCAGTTCGACAAGCAGCTCCAGATTGCGGAACGCCATCTTGGCCTGGTGCCGGCCAACGAGGCAGACGCTGCGCGGGCACGCATAGCCAGCGTGGCCCGGTCGGTGGCGGCGCAAGTCGACCTCAATGCCTTGCTGGCCATCGCCGACGACGCACCCGGCTGGACGGTGCCCGCGCCTGGGGTCGATGCGCCCGTCGGAGGCCGGCCGCGCATAGCCATCGCGCAGGATGCCGCCTTTGGCTTTTACTATGGCGAGGACCTCGACCAGCTCGCGCACGCAGCCGAGCTCGTGCCGTTCGATGCCCTGAGAGACCGCACCCTGCCCGAGGTCGACGGCCTGATCATCGGGGGAGGATTCCCCGAGATGTTCATGGATGCGCTGTCGGACAACGCGCCCCTGCGTGCCGACATCCGTCGCCGGATCGAGGCCGGTTTGCCCACCTATGCGGAGTGCGGCGGGCTGATGTATCTCTCACGCAGCCTTGAATACCAGGGGCATCGTCGCGATATGGTCGGCGTGGTGCCCGGCGATACGCGCATGCACGACCGGCCGGTCGGGCGGGGTTATGCCCGCCTGCAACCCACGGGCGATGACCGCTGGGGCGAATCCGCCGTCATCCCGGCCCACGAGTTCCACTATTCCAGCCTGGACGGGCTGCCGGCCGACGCGCGCTATGCCTACAAGGTGTTGCGTGGCCACGGCATCGACGGCAGCCATGATGGCTACCAGGTGCACAATCTGCTCGCCGGCTATGTTCACCGGCGCGGCTGTGGTGCACAGGGCTGGATAGAACCCTTTCTGTATCAGGTGCGATCGCACAAGTCGCGGCTCGCTGCCTGAACCCAACCAAACGAATCAAGAGGACTGTCATGATCACGATTACCGATGCGGCCGCTGAACAAATCCGGCGTGCCAACAACAACCCGGATGTATTCGACCTGATCCTGCGCGTGGCCGCGTACCAGGAAGAAGACGGCAGCGTGAACTACGGCATGGGCTTCGACAGCGAACGTGCCGACGATGAACACATCATCGTCAACAAGATCCAGTTGCTCATCGCGCCTTCGTCCACGCCCTACCTGCAGGGGGTGACGCTCGACTTCGTCGAGATGTCGCCGGGCGACATGCGCTTCATTTTCATCCCGCCGTATTCCCAGGACGAGACCGCCGAGGGCGACGCGCCCGTCGCAGAATAAACCATGAACTACCTGCCCATTTTCCTTGATCTGCGTGGCCGGCACTGCCTGGTCGTCGGCGGCTGTGAAACCTCGGCCCGCAAGGCCGAACTGCTGCTGCGAGCCGGTGCACACGTCGATGTGGTCGCGCATGAACTGCATTCCGGGTGGTCGCGCCTGCCGCATGCCGAGCGGGCGCAGCGTGTCGCCGACCAGTTCAGTCCCGCCCTGCTCGAGGGCAAGGATGCCGTCATCGTGGTCGAGGAAAGTGCGCTCGTGGCGCAGGCCATCGCCGACGCTGCGCGTGCGCGGCACATCCCGGTCAACGTGGCCGACAAACCCGCGTTGTGCAGTTTCATCCTGCCTTCGATCATCGACCGGTCGCCCATCATGGTCGCCGTCTCGTCGGGCGGTGAGTCGCCGGTACTGGCGCGCATGTTGCGCGCCCGGCTCGAAACCCTGGTGCCTGCCGCCTACGGCCGGCTTGCCAGCCTGGCCTCGCGCACCAAGGACCGCGTGCGGGCGGCCGTCAAGCCCGAACAGCGCCGGGCCTTCTGGGAAAAAGTTTTCCTCTCGCCCGTGGCCGAAATGGTTTTTTCCGGCCGCGAAGCCGAAGCCGAAAAACAACTCGAAGGCATGATCGCCGACGCGGCGACGCACGACATCAGCCGGGGCGAGGTCTATCTCGTCGGGGCCGGCCCGGGCAATCCCGATCTCCTCACCTTTCGCGCGCTGCGCCTGATGCAGCAAGCCGATGTCATCGTCCACGACCGCCTCGTCTCGCAGCCCATTCTCGACATGTGCCGCCGCGACGCCGAACGCATCTATGTGGGCAAGGAACGCGACGACCACGCCGTACCGCAGGACCAGATCAACCTGCTGCTGGTGAAACTCGCCAAGGAAGGCAAGCGCACCCTGCGTCTCAAGGGCGGCGACCCCTTCATCTTTGGGCGCGGCGGCGAAGAGATCGAAACGCTCGTCGAGCACGGCGTGCCCTTCCAGGTCGTGCCCGGCATCACGGCGGCGGCGGGCGTGGCGTCCTACGCCGGCATCCCGCTCACCCACCGCGACTACGCGCAGTCGGTGTCCTTCGTCACCGGACATCTGAAGGACAACACCTTCAATCTCAACTGGGAAGGCATCGCCCGCCACGACCAGACCATCGTCATCTACATGGGGCTGAAAGGCCTGCCGCTGCTGTGCGATGCGCTGGTCAAACACGGCCTGGACCCGAGCACGCCGGCGGCCATCGTCCAGCATGGCACGCTGCCCACCCAGCGCGTCATCACGGGTGATCTCTCCACCCTCACCGAACTGGCCGAGGCTGCCAAACTCAAGGCACCCACGCTCATCATCGTCGGCAATGTCGTCAAGCTGCGTGAAAAGCTGGGCTGGTTCCACCCTGAAACCCACGGCGAGCAGGCGTGCCGTACGCCGCTCGAAGCGCCCGACCACCTGCGCTGAGCATGGCCCAGGCGCAGTCTCGCCCGGCGCTCGATGCGCATGAGGCCGTCGAGGCGCAGGCGGCGCAGATGCGGCGTGACGGCCGTCACATTGCCCCCGTGCTCTGGCGCGGCGCGCCCGCCTGGCTCAAGCTGGCTGTGCCGCAGCCGCCTGCCTGGCGCTATCAGCTGCTCGCCGGCGCGGCGAAGGCGCTGGGGCAACCTGCCATGCAGCCGGTGCGGCCCCATGGGGGCAATGCTGGCCTGCGCATCGAGGCGCGCCGCATCCGCGCACTGGGCGCGGCCCACCTTCGTGCGCCCGACATTCTCGACGAAGCCGACGACTGGTTGCTGCTGTCCGATCTGGGCCAGCTCACGCTCGAATCGCTGATCCGACGCGCAGACGCCGGCGAGCGCCTGGACTGGTGGCAGCGTGGCGCGGACTACATCCTGCAGGCGCATCGCGCAGAGCAGTATCTCAGCCAGGCGTTTGCACGCAATTTCGTGTGGTCCGACGAAGCAGGCCTGGGCGCACTCGATTTCGAGGACGATGCGCTTTCCGCCATGTCGCTCGCCGATGCGCAGGTGCGTGACTGGTTGCCTTACCTGTTTTCGAGTGTGATGTATTTCGAGGATCGCCTGCCGGTGCTGTGTGCGGCACTGGGCGAGCGGTTGCAGCAGGAAACGCCGGCCGTGCGCGACGGGCTGGCCACCGCCTTGCGCCGTACGGCGTGGTTGCGTGTGGCACGCTGGCTGCCGGCACGCATGCAGCGCACCGATGTGCGCAAGACCCGCTGTTTTGGCGATTTTGCACGCCTGTGCGCGCAGCGCGTGCAGCGTCAGTAAGTCAGTGCGACGCCGGCCGCAGTCCGGCTTCCACGTGCTGCATCATGCTCGCCGCCAGTTCGCGTTCGCCTTCGAGCACATCCACGCCCTGTTCACGGCGCAGCAAGTCGGCCTCTTCCGCATTGTGGCTGCGTGCCACCACGTGAATGCGCGGGTTCAGCGTACGGGCAATCTCGATCATCTTGCGCGCTTCGAAGGTGTCGGGTGTGGCAATCACCAGCATCTGCGCCCGCGCAACGTGCGCCTGGATCAGCACCGCCGCATCGGTCGCGTCACCCGCCACGGCGTGCATGCCCTTGGCACGCAGGGCCTCGACCGCCTCGCGCTGCTGCTCGGCGATCACACAGAGCGTGCCATTCCTGGCCAGCGATTCGGCAATATGCCGGCCCACCCGGCCATAGCCCACCAGCACCACATGGTGGGTCAGCGTTTCCGATGGCAGGGTGGCGGGCAATTCGGCGAGTGGATCATCACGTGTCTCCAGCCGGCGATACAACTGTGAGCGCTTGCGCAGCCAGCCCTGCAGGGGCTCGATGGCGCTGAACAGCAGCGGGTTGAGCGCAATCGAAATCAGCGCGCCGGCGAGTATCAGGCTTTGCCCTTCGTCGGGCAGCACGCCCAGCGCCACGCCCAGGCCCACCAGAATGAACGAGAACTCGCCGATCTGCGCGAGGCTCGCCGATACCGTGAGCGCCGTGCCCAGCGGGTAACGCAATGCCAGCACCAGCAGAGCCGCCGCCAGCGATTTGCCGAACACGATGATGGCCACCACCGCCAGTACGCGCAGCGGCTCTTCCACCAGTATGTTCGGGTCGAACAGCATGCCCACCGATACGAAGAACAGCACCGCAAACGCATCGCGCAGCGGCAGCGATTCTTCCGCCGCGCGGTAGGCCAGCGAGGATTCGCGCAGCACCATGCCGGCGAAGAAGGCCCCCAGGGCAAACGACACCCCGAACAGGGCAGACGACCCGTAGGCAATGCCCAGTGCCGCAGCCACCACGCACAGCGTGAACAATTCCCGCGAGCCCGTTCGCGCCACCTGCCACAACAGCCAGGGGAACAAGCGACGCCCGCCCACCAGCATCAGTGCAATGAAGAGTGCCACCTGCGCGAGGGTCATCCCCAGCGTCACCAGCAGGGATTCGTTGGGCGCGGACTCGCCAGCCGACATGCTCGCCAGAGGCGGCAGCAGCACCAGCACCAGCACCATCACCAGATCTTCCACCACCAGCCAGCCCACGGCGATGCGGCCATTGGGGGTATCGAGCACGCCCCGGCTTTCCAGCGCCTTCAGCAGCACCACCGTACTGGCGACCGAAAGCGCCAGGCCAAACACAATGCCAGCCATCAGGCTCCAGCCCCAGAATGTGGCCAGGCCCCAGCCCATGGCCGTGGCCGTGGCTATCTGCACCACCGCGCCCGGCAGGGCAATCTTCTTCACCGACATCAGATCGTCGAGCGAAAAATGCAGGCCCACGCCAAACATCAGCAGCATCACGCCAATCTCAGCAAGCTGGCCCGCCAGTGCCGTATCCGCGATGAAGCCCGGGGTGTGGGGCCCCAGCAGGATGCCGGCCAGCAAATAGCCCACCAGCGCGGGCAGGCGCAACTTGGCGGCAGCGAATCCGAAAATCAGCGCCAGCCCGAATGCGGCGGCAATGGTGGTGATGAGTTCGACGTTATGCGGCATGGGCGATGACCGGCTTGCGCGCCGGCGCGTTGGACAAGAACAGGGTGTCCCGAGTGTACCCGACACCCGGAACCGGGCATTTGCACAGGGCGAAAAACCCGGTTGGTGTGCGCCCATGTCCGCAATCGACGACAATGCTGCGTGCGCCACATTCCATGTCGCCGTTGTTCAATTCAGGAGATTCATTCCATGCGTACGCCCCCCCCCCATTTCGCGCCATTGCTGCGCTTGCCCTGACGCTGGGTGCCCTGCATGCCCACGCCCAGGCCGGACGTTTCTATGACCCCAGCAATGCCGCCAGCGCAACCGGCTTCACCATCGGACACGAGCTGTTTCGCACCATCGGCTGCCCGGGGCGCGAGCTCCTCGGCGTGCCCTGTGCCGTAGCCGACCAGGACGGTGACGGCGTGCCCGACATCCAGGACAAATGCCCCGCTGTTGCCGCGCGCACACCGGATGGCTGCCCGGCTGCCGCGCCTGCACAGGCTGCGCCCACGCCCGTAGCCGCACCTGCTGCCGTGGTACCCGCTGCGCCGGTCACACAGTCTGCGCCGACCACACCGGCTGCACCGGTCGTCATGCCCAGCGCACTGGTGCTCACCGGCGTCACCTTCGACAACGACCAGGCCACCCTGCGTCCCGACGCCATCGCCATCCTCGACCGCGCCGCGTTCACCCTGCAGCAATGGGGCACCATCAAGGTCGAAGTGGCCGGCCACACCGACAGCTGGAGCGACGACGCGCACAACCTCAGCCTGTCGCAACGCCGTGCCGAAACCGTGCGTGCCTACCTCGTCAGCCGGGGCGTGGCGGCCGACCGCCTGAGTGCCCGGGGCTATGGTGAATCGCGCCCCATCGCCGACAACGCAACGGAAATCGGCCGGGCACAGAACCGCCGGGTGGAACTGGTGCCGCTGCGATAAGCGCACCGCGAGATGAATGCAAACGGGGGCTTCGGCCCCCGTTTGCATTGCGAGTGAATATCGTGGCGCAGGGTGGAGTGGAGCGTGTGGAGGGGGGGTAGCATGCCTTGCTGCGATGAAAATCGAGACTGACACTTTTAACGTTTAGCTTGATGGATACGGAGACAGGCGGCGAAGCCGGCTGTTGGAGCATCCCTCTCGAACGTTTGTTAGTCATCAGTCAGCTTGCTCTCGTTCTGCTTGACTGAGGCAAAACGCAAATGGGAAATCTGCCATTATTCCTTCGTACCCAAAGCAACTAACTTGCTCCTGGCAAAGACTCTCGAATGCACGCCGCCGCTGCAACATAAGAGAAATGGTCGATTGCTTTGCATTCTGGACCGTGAATATTTGCTGCTTCATTTTCTCGCTTGTACTTTGAATTGCCTCAACTGTTCTTCGGTAGCACGCCGCTTGCTCTGGAGTGGCGTTGTATTGGGGGGCTGTCCGTTCCGGCGCCGGAGGCTTTTCTTCCCGGCACGCAGCAATACCTATGGTTGCGATCACGAGGACACTTGTGAGTAGAGCGCGGGACATGGGGCACCTTTGTGATGGCTAACGCCTGAGTTAGGCCCAGCCCGCAGAATGTGCAGAGCTAACTCTGGGATGGACGAAAAGGCTAGGCGATCCTTTGGTGCAGCTAAAGTGTGAGTCTTACGCGCTGCCGCACAACGATCGAGTGACGTTACGAACGAGGAATGTGGCCAGTAATAGAACTCTGTGAACTCACGGTTTGCGGCTACCCACGAGTCAGGCTTGTAGGAGCCCGGGCCAGATGAACGCCAAGCAAGAATCTGGCTTTGCATTAATAGCGCCGAACCTTTGTCCAAGATTTTGGCCTCAATTCTCGTGGGCTCACCGGAGCCAACCCAAGTAAACCAGAGGTCGGGGATGTCTGGATCAACGAATCGGCCCGCGCCAACAGCGGTCTTGGCAGCTTGTCCGTCTAGGCTGAGATAGATCTCTCTGGTTGTGTCAATAAACGGCGCGACGAACCGGTAGATCTCTGCAACAAGGCGGTGTTCTTGCTTCATGTGCGGCCTAACATAATCTGGACAGTGCTCCTTGCCAAAATCAATGCCGCCTATATCAGATGGTGTTTCAGAAGGAGTGTCGTAGTTGTTTGATTAACAAGAACTCTATGCCTTGCTCGCTGATATATACAAGCCTAAAAATTCACGGATGAAAGTTCGCGCGGCATCTCTGGATACACCCAGACGGCATGAACGGATGTGATCTGAAGCCCGCCTGCGTCTGCCCGCATTCAGCATCGAGCAGGCACCGAGCCTACCGCCCCCCCGGCGCGACCTTGTGCTCCACTGCAAACACCGCCGCTTCCACGCGCGACGACATGTTCAGCTTGGCGAGGATATGCCGCACGTGCAGTTTGACGGTGTCGTGGCTGATATCCAGGGTGCGGGCGATGGCCTTGTTGGATTCGCCGCGCGAGAGATGGCTGAGGATTTCGCGTTCGCGCGGGGTGAGGGCGTCGAGCAGGGAGCTGGCGTCCTGGCCTTTCTGGTCGTAGAGCTTGACGAGTTTGGCGGTCATGGCGGGTGCAACGACGGTTTCGCCGCGCTGGGCGCGCAGGATGGCGTCGACGACTTCGTCGGGTTCCATGCTCTTCAGTAAATAGCCGTTGGCCCCGCTGCGCAGGGCGCGGGCCAGGTCGTCCTCGGCTTCGGACAGGGTGAGCATGAGAATGGGCAGGTCGTAGCCTTCGCCGCGCAGTTGCTGCATGAGGGTGATGCCGTCGATGCAGGGCATGTTGAGGTCGAGCATGAGCACGTCGGGGCGGTGGGCCTTGAGCAGCATGCTCACTTCTTCGGGGTTGCCGGTGAAGGCGGTGACTTCGATGTGGCCGCTCTGTTCGAGCAGTTCGGCGAGGCCTTTGCGGAACAGGGTGTGGTCGTCGACCAGGATGATGCGGGTGTGGCTCATGCGGCGCGCTCCGATTTGCCGGTTGCGGTTTGATGCTGGGGGAAGACGAGGCGGATGACGGTGCCGCCAGCGGGGCGGGATTCGATGGAGAGTTTGCCGTTCAGCCGCGCGGCGCGTTCGCGCATGATGGTCAATCCGAAGCTCTTGCCCATGGTCGACGATTCATCGTGCTTTTTCTGCACGCCCACGCCGTCGTCCGCCACGTTCACGCTGTACTGGCCATCTTCGAGGTCGAGGGTGATGACGACGTGGCGCGCGCGCGCGTGTTTGGCGATGTTGTAGAGCGATTCCTGGATGATGTGGAAGACCTGGATTTCCTCGTCGGGCGAGAGCGACACGTCCTGCACCAGGTTGAGGAAGTCGACGTCGGCGTTGGCTTTCTTGCGGAAGCTCTTGGCGAGTTCCTGGATGGCGGGCACCAGGCCGCGCGGGTTGATGCGGTCGCGATACTGCGTGATGAGGTCGCGCAGGTCGGCGTAGGCCAGGTCGACGGCTTCTTCCACGTCGGCCAGATAGCGGTTGGCCTTGGGGTAATCCTCGGATTTCATCGCGCCGGACAGCACGTTGAGGCGCATCTTGGCGTAGGCCAGGGTCTGTGCGAGCGAGTCGTGAATCTGGTTGGCCAGCATCTGGCGTTCGTTCATGAGCGAGATGCGCATGTTCTCGCGGGTGAGGCGGGCGTTTTCCAGTGCAATGCCCAGGTGTTCGCTGATCGAGCGGAACAGCAGGCGCACGTCTTCGGGCACGGTCTTGCCTTCTTCGAGGAAGAGGTTGTACACGCCCATCACCTGGTTCTTGTGCATGAGCGGCACGGCGACGACGGTGCTGCACGCGCTGCTGAAATACGCCGCGTTGGCCTGGCGCTTGCAGAAAGCGACGTTGTTCCAGCTGCTGACGGTGACTTCGCGCGCGGCCTTGCCGCACACGCCGCAGTCGACGCTGACGATGGCTTCGTGTTCGACCATTTCATCGGGCAGGCCGAGCGAGCCAATGAGCTTGAGATGGGTGCGGTCGTCGGTGATGACGCGCACCGCGCCGGCCTGTGCGCCCGCCAGCCGGATCATGGTCGAGAGAAAACGTCCCAGCAGCTGCTCGACGTTGGCATCGGACGACAGGCTGGTGGTGATTTCCGACAGCACCTTGAGGGCGGGCACGCTCACGTTGCCGCTGTCGGGCGGCGTGTGCTGGTGGAGCGGGTGGATGACGTCTTTCATGGCAGGCTCGTGTGATCAGGTTTCCAGCATAGCGCGCTTGCGCAGCGGCCCCAAGCTGCGCTCAGGGCACGACGGGCGCTGGCGCTGGGACAGAGGCAGGCGGCGGAGGTGTGGCCGGCACGGGCACGGAGACACTGGGTTCGAGATCTTCCGGGAAGCCCCCGCGCAAGGGGGCTTCTTTTGCACCGGGGTCGGCCTGGCTGGTTGCACCATCGGGCTTTTCCTTGAGCGGGCCGCGCGGGGCCGGGGCAGCAACGGGCGCGACCGGCGCGGCCACGGGCGCGGCGGGTTCACCGGGCACGGCGGCAGGGGCCGGCGGTGCAGGCGGCTGCGGATAGAGGTGCGGCTGCAATTGCGGCAGCAGGGTCTTGAGGATTTGCGCGGTGAGCGAGCTGGTGAAGCCGAACTGGCCGGCGATTTCACCCGGCACCAGCGCGGTGAGCGTGCCGAAATAGCGGTCGCCCAGATAGAACGCGAAGGTGGCGGTGCGGTTGACCACGCGCGATTCGAGCAGCTGGCCCCCCTTGCCGTAGCGTTCGAAACGGTGGTCGCCGGTGCCGGTCTTGCCGCCGATGACGAGCGGCGTGCCGTCGGCTGCCTTGAGCGCACCGGCAAGGCGGCCGGCGGTGCCGCCTTCGACCACGTTGGCCAGCGCGCGGCGCACGGTGCGCGCCACTTCAACCGGCATCAGGCGCTCGCCGACCGGGGCCTTCATCGACAGGCGGGTGTCGAAGGGTGTGTTCGCGGCAAAGTGCAGACCGGTGAGGCTCACCATGGGCACGCGCACACCGTCGTTGACGAGGATGCTCATCAGCTCGGCCAGCGCGGCGGGCCGGTCGCCCGAACTGCCGATGGACGTGGCGTAGGACGGGGTGATGTTGTCGAAGGGATAGCCCAGGCGCTTCCAGTCGCGCAACAGGTTGTCGAAAGCCTCCACCTCCAGCAGCGACTGGATGCGGATGTCCTGCGCGTTCTTGCGGCTGGTCTTGAACAGCCAGTCATAGACTTCGAGCCGTACGCCGGCCCCGTTGTCGTAGAGGGCCTGCAAACCGGTGCCGGGCGTGGCGCGCAGGGTTTTCACCACCCACAGTTCCAGCGGATGAATCTGCGCCACATAGCCCCGGTCGGCCAGGTCGTAGGCATCAGGTGCGTGCATGCGATAGAGCGATTCGACGGTTTTGGCACTGAGTGCGGTGCTGTCGGGGAAGGTCTGGCGCAGTGCGGCATCGAATGCAGCCGGATCGGCCTGCGGTTCGAGATAGCGATACACCGCCGCGAACCGGCGCGGCGTGCGCGTGCGGGCGGTGAGGTCGGCAAGCATCTGGGCAGGGGTGTGCGCCTTGTGCTTCTGGTAGAAGCGGCGGATGAAGGTGCGGCCTTCCTGGTCGACGAAACGCGCGAGGTAGGTTTCGCGCAGCGGGTTGCCGGCGTCGTCGAGAATGCGCGCGGCCGCACCCGGTGTGGCGCTGGCGTAGTGGCGCACGATGTCGCGCATCATGCGGATGTAAACGAGGTTGACCGAATTTTTGGTCGCTTCCCACACGTCCATCACGCGGCCGTTGTCCTTGGCGTCGAAGTTGGCAAAGTTGTGCAGGCCGCCGCCGGTGAAGAAGGTTTCGGGCGAAGCCGAGTAGGGCCGTGCCATCGCGCCGTCGAGCAGGGCCTGCAGGCTGATGCCGGGGTTGGCCACGAGCGTGCCGGCCACCCACTGCGCGAGCACGTCGCGCTGCGGCTGGGCTTTCTGCGCCAGGGCCTTGGCGTCGAGCGTGCGGAATTCGGCGTGCAGGCGGGCGACGATTTCGAGGTAGGTGACGAGTGTGCGCAGCTTGGCGGTGGAACCCAGGTCGAGCCGCGCCTGGCTGTTGAGGTCGAAGGGCTGGTTGAGGTTGTCGGCCTGGATGCGCAGCGCGTTGCCGCGCGGGGTTTTTTCGTAGAGCGTGAAGCTGTAGATCACCTTGTCGAGCGGATTGCCCGGTTGCAGCAGACGATGGCCGACCAGCCCGGACGCGGTGGCGGCCTCCAGCTTGTTCAGGCTTTGCAGATAGCGGCTGACGATTTTCTGCGCGGGCTGGTTGATGCTGGTGTCGACCGTGAGGTCGAGGCGGTCGAGGTCGTACAGGCGCGATTCGCCCAGCAACTGCGCCACCCGGATGCGCAGCGCGTTGGCAGCTTTCTGGTCGACGAAGCGCGGCGGCGGCGGGTCGACGCGTGCGCTCGTGTTGCGCAACTTCACCTGCTTGGCGCGTTCGGCCAGGTCGCGCGAAATGACGCCGGCGCTGGCGAGCAGGCCCAGATGGTCGTCGGTCAGCGCGTCGAGCGCCTTGCGGTTGGCGGCCAGGTAATACGAAGGCCGGCGTTCGGCGACGATGAGCGAGAGCGCGTGCTTGAGCGCACGCGCATAGTCGGCGTCGTGCGCGCGCGGTGCACGCGCAAGCGTGCGGTTGATCTCGGCAAAGTCCAGTCCGTACCAGGCCCAGAGGCCGTCGCCCAGGCCGCTCACTTCGCCGTAGCGCGGTGCGGCGGCGAGCGGCACGGTGTTGAGGTAGGCCATGACGGTTTGCTTGCGCATGGCCAGGGTGTTTGGGCCGTCGAGATAGGCGCGCAGGCTGGCGGTACCCATCTGCCGCAGCTTTTCGCTCATGTCGGCGGTGCGCCCCTCGGGCGAGTGGCGGTATTTCTCGATCTGTGTGGGCAGCGTGCTGCCGCCCGGCACATTGCGGTTGGTGTCGATGAAGCTGATGCCTTTTTCCAGCAGCGCCTGCGCGAGGCGGTCCCATTCCACGGCAGGGTTGCGGTTGGGGTATTCCTCGGTGAGCAGTTCGCGGTTTTCGATGTAGAGCAGGGCGTCGACCAGCACCTTGGGTATGGCGTCAAAGCGTTCGTACACGCGTTCGGGATGCCGGCCCCGATAGAGCGTCTTGCCGTCGCTGTCGAGCAGGGCGATGCCGGCCTGGTCCTTTTCACGGTAGGGCAGGAACAAGCCCAGCTGCGATACGCGTTCCATCTGCACGCTGATCTTGGCCTGCTGGTCGATCTTCCAGCCGGCCTTGTCGAGCCGGGCAAGGTAGTCGGGCAGCTTGCTGTAGCCGAGCCGCACGTCGTAGGGGCCGTTGCCGGGATAGACGATGCGCTTGGACGGGCCCGGCTCCACGCGCCAGGTCATTTTCTGCGCGGTCTTTGCGAGGTATTTGGCTTCCAGTGCCGAGGACACCAGTTCGTAGGCCACCAGGCCCACCAGGCCGACCAGCAGCAGGAGGACACCGAGGCCGATGAGGATGCGGCGCGGAACCTTGTGCATGTCAGACCCAGTGTTTGGCGACGAGGAAATCGCTATACAGCGCGGCTTCCGGCGAGCCGGGTTCGGGATGCCAGTCGTAGCGCCATTTCACGATGGGCGGCATCGACATGAGGATGGATTCGGTGCGGCCGCCGGATTGCAGGCCGAACAGCGTGCCACGGTCGAACACCAGGTTGAACTCGACGTAGCGACCGCGCCGGTAGGCCTGAAAATCGCGCTCGCGCTCGCCGTACGCATGGTCCTTGCGGCGTTCGAGGATCGGCAGGTAGGCGTCGAGGAAGGTGTCGCCCACTGCGCGCGTCATGGCAAAGGCGTGGTCGAAGCCGCCTTCTGAAAAATCGTCGAAGAACACGCCGCCGATGCCGCGCGGCTCGTTGCGGTGCTTGAGGAAGAAGTATTGGTCGCACCAGTCCTTGAAGCGCGGATGCAGGTCCGTGCCAAACGGATCGAGTGCGGCCTTGCAGGTGGCGTGGAAGTGGCGCGCGTCGTCCGCAAAGCCGTAGTAGGGCGTGAGATCCATGCCGCCGCCGAACCACCACACCGGTGCCTCGCCGTCCTTCAGCGCAACGAAGCAGCGCACGTTCATGTGCACCGTGGGTGCGTAGGGATTGCGCGGGTGCAGCACCAGCGACACGCCCATCGCCTCCCAGCGGCGGCCGGCCAGCTCGGGGCGGTGCGCACTGGCCGACGGCGGCAGCCGGTCGCCCAGCACGTGCGAGAAATTCACGCCGCCGCGTTCGAGCACCTGGCCTTCCTCGATCAGGCGCGAGGTGCCGCCGCCGCCTTCCGGACGGGTCCAGGAATCGCTGCGGAAGGGCAGGCCGTCGGCGGCTTCGAGTGCGGCGACGATGCGCGCCTGCAGGTCGGTGAGCCAGGCCTTGACGGCGGCAGTATCGGGGTGGGCGGCAGACATCACGGGCGCAGGATCTTTCCGGTGGCGAGGTCGATCAGGGTGGAAGGGCGGCGGCGCGTGCCGATGCGGCCATCGAGCGTGCGCACGCGCGTGCCGAATATTCTGCGGCATTCGGCGGCGGTTTGGGCGGCTGGCCGGCCGCTTTTGTTGGCGCTGGTGGAGACCAGCGCCATGCCGAGCGTGCGGCACAGGCGGGCTGCGTCGGGATGGGCGGTGACGCGCACCGCAACGGTGGGCCGGCCACCGGTGAGCAGGGCCGGACAGCGACGCGAGGCCGGCACCACCCAGGTGACCGGGCCGGGCCAGCTGCGCTTCATGCGTGCCAGCTGGCCGGCGGGGAGGCGGGCGACATAGGGCTGGAGCTGGGCCCAACTGGCCGCGATGAGCAGCAGGCCCTTGGCCGCGCTGCGACCCTTGGCGGCGATGAGACGCCTGAGCGCGTGGGGCTGGCGGGGATCGCAGCCCAGGCCGTAGCAGGATTCGGTCGGGTAGGCGACGAGACCGCCGCGCACCAGATGCGCACGCAGCGTATCCGGCTGCTGCTTCACGCCGCGCGCCTCACTTCTTGCTGCGGTCCAGCGCGCGCCAGCCGATATCGCGGCGGTATTGCATGCCGTCGAACCGGATGGCCGAGACGGCCTCGTAGGCGCGGGTCTGTGCCATGCGTACGCTGTCACCGAGCGCGGTCACCGCCAGTACGCGGCCGCCGCTGACGGTGACCCGGCCATCGCTTGCGGTTGTGCCGGCATGGAAGATGTGCAGGTCTTCGGCCGCTGCGGGCAACGCACCGATGGCCGCGCCTTTCTTCGGCGCGTCGGGGTAGCCCTCGGCGGCGAGTACCACGGCGAGCGCGGTGCGGCGGTCCCACTCGGCCTCGACCTGATCGAGCCGGCCATCGATGGCGGCGTCGAGCAGGGTCACCAGATCGGATTTCAGCCGCATCATGATTGGCTGGGTTTCCGGGT
This sequence comes from Hydrogenophilales bacterium, assembly GCA_041639515.1. GTDB lineage: Bacteria > Pseudomonadota > Gammaproteobacteria > Burkholderiales > Thiobacillaceae > Thiobacillus. The sequence goes on from JBEQCD010000015.1 coordinate 38,089, forward strand.
CGCCCATGCGGCAGTTGAATTCCAGCACCTTGGGTGCGCCGTCCGGCGACACCATGATGCCGGCGTAGAGAAAGCCGGTGTAGCGGATGCCATCGGCGGCCATGCCCTCGACCGTGGGCAGGATCACCTCGCGCATGATGCGCGCGTGCAGTTCGGGAGTGACCACCGGTGCCGGCGAATACGCGCCCATGCCGCCGGTGTTGGGGCCGGTGTCGCCGTCGCCGAGCCGCTTGTGGTCCTGGCTGGAGGCCAGCGCCAGTACGTGCGCACCGTCCACCATCACGATGAAGCTGGCTTCCTCGCCGACGAGGCATTCCTCGATGACGACACGGTGGCCTGCCTCGCCCATGCTGTTGCCGGCGAGCATGGCGTCCACCGCCGCGTGCGCCTCGTCGGCCGTCGTCGCCACCACCACGCCCTTGCCAGCGGCAAGGCCATCGGCTTTTACCACGATGGGCGCGCCCTGCGCGTCGATGTAGGCATGGGCTTCGGTGACGTCGGTGAAGGTGCCGAAGGCCGCCGTGGGAATGCCGTGGCGTGCCATGAACTGCTTGGCGAAATCCTTGGAGCTTTCGAGCTGCGCGGCCGCCTGGGCCGGGCCAAAAATGCGCAGGCCCGCTGCGCGGAAGGCGTCGACCACGCCGGCTGCCAGCGGGGCCTCGGGGCCGACCACCGTGAAGGCGATGTCGGGATCGCGCCGCACGAATTCCACCAGTGCCGGAATCGCCGTGAGCGGTACGTTGACGAGCCCGTCTTCCGTCGCCGTGCCGCCGTTTCCGGGCGCGACGAAAACCTGGGAAACCTTGGGCGATTGCGCGAGTTTCCACGCGAGGGCGTGTTCGCGTCCGCCGGAGCCGATGACGAGGATTTTCATGTGGGTGAGTGGTGAGTAGTAAGTGGTGAGTGGTGTGGGTGGCGTGCGTTCGGGTTTCTCC
>JBEQCD010000016.1:0-3671 GCA_041639515.1 Hydrogenophilales bacterium
GTGGACACCAGCAACATCCTGTTTATCTGTGGCGGGGCTTTCAGTGGCCTGGAAAAGGTCATTCGTGGCCGCACGGAAAAGGGCGGGATCGGTTTTGGCGCACAGGTCAAGAACGTCGACGAGACCAAACGCGATGCCGAACTGCTGCACCAGGTCGAGCCTGAAGATTTGATCAAGTATGGACTGATCCCGGAATTCGTCGGCCGCCTGCCGGTCGTGGCAACTCTGGATGAACTGGATGAAGCTGCACTGGTCCAGATTCTGACCGAACCGAAGAACGCGCTGACCAAGCAGTTTGCCAAACTGTTCAAGATGGAAGGTGTCGAACTCGAGTTCCGTGAAGACGCGCTCGGTGCGATTGCCAAGCGCGCGCTGGCGCGGCGTACCGGCGCGCGAGGTTTGCGTTCGATCATCGAGCATGCACTCCTCGACACCATGTATGACCTGCCTTCCCTCAAGGGCGTGAGCAAGGTGGTGGTGGACAACAACCTCATCACCGGTGAGGGCAAGCCCTTGCTGATTTATTCCGAACAGGGTGACCAGCCGCTCGCAGCCGGCGCTTGATCTCCGGTGGCGCGGCGCGCCACCCCTTGAATTCGTAACCAGGCCCCCGATATGCGGATGTGCGTGGTCACTCCGCGCATCCTTTCCTTAACCAGACCAGGAAAACATGATGAGCGACAACACATCCAAGGAACAGGTCGATCTGCCCCTGTTGCCGCTACGCGACGTGGTGGTGTTTCCCCACATGGTCATCCCGCTGTTCGTCGGACGACCCAAATCGATCAAGGCGCTGGAAACCTCGATGGAGTCCGGCAAGAGCATCCTGCTGGTCGCCCAGAAAACTGCCGCGCAGGACGATCCCACGCCAGAAGATCTTTACGACACCGGCAGTGTCGCCACCGTTCTGCAGATGCTCAAGTTGCCGGATGGCACCGTCAAGGTGCTGGTTGAAGGCAACCAGCGCGCCCGTGTGCTCGACGTGACCGATTCGGGTACGCATCTCTCGGCTCGCGCAGAGATACTGCCGGCTGAAGGTGAAGAACTGGTCGAGGTTGAAGCCATGCGCCGTGCGCTGCTCACCCAGTTCGACCAGTACGTCAAACTCAACAAGAAGATTCCGCCGGAAATCCTGACCTCGCTGTCGGGCATCGACGAAGGGGGCCGGCTGGCCGATACCATCGTTGCGCATCTTCCGCTGAAGCTCGAGCAGAAGCAGGAAGTGCTGGAGATGATCGGGGTCAACAAACGCCTCGAACATCTGCTGGGCCTGCTCGAAGGCGAACTTGACATCCTGCAGGTGGAAAAGCGCATCCGGGGCCGCGTGAAACGGCAGATGGAAAAGAGCCAGCGCGAGTACTACCTGAACGAACAGGTCAAGGCGATCCAGAAGGAACTGGGCGACATCGAGGAAGGTGCGGAACTCGAGGAACTCGAAAAGCGCGTCAAGGCTGCCAGCATGACCAAGGAAGCCGAAGCCAAGGCGATGGGCGAGCTGAAGAAGCTGCGCATGATGTCGCCCATGTCGGCGGAAGCCACCGTGATCCGCAGCTACATCGAAGCAATGGTCGGCCTGCCGTGGAAAAAGAAGACCAAGATCAGCAAGGACCTGGTCAAGGCCGAGAAGGTGCTCGACCAGGACCATTACGGCCTCGACAAGGTCAAGGAACGCATTCTGGAATACCTCGCGGTCCAGCAGCGCGTCGACAAGGTCAAGGCCCCGATCCTGTGTCTGGTCGGCCCGCCTGGCGTGGGCAAGACTTCGCTCGGCCAGTCGATTGCGCGTGCGACCAATCGCAAGTTCGTCCGCATGGCCCTGGGCGGCGTGCGTGACGAATCCGAGATTCGGGGCCACCGCCGCACCTACATTGGATCGATGCCGGGCAAGATTCTGCAGAGCCTGACCAAGATCGGCGTGAAGAACCCCTTGTTCCTGCTCGACGAAGTCGACAAGATGGGACAGGACTTCCGCGGCGATCCTGCGTCTGCCCTGCTCGAGGTGCTCGACCCCGAGCAGAACCACACCTTTCAGGATCACTACATCGAGGTGGAATACGACCTGTCCGATGTGATGTTCGTGGCAACGGCCAATTCGCTGAATCTTCCCGCCCCCCTGCTGGATCGCATGGAAGTGATCCGTCTGTCGGGGTATACGGAAGACGAGAAGGTGAGCATTGCCGAACGCTATCTCGTTCCCAAGCAGTTGAAGGTCAACGGAATCAAGGAAGGCGAACTGGCGATTGCGGAATCCGCCGTGCGTGATGTGGTGCGCTATTACACGCGCGAGGCGGGTGTGCGCAGCCTCGAACGCGAGATATCCAAAATTTGTCGCAAGGCAGTCAAGGCGCTGTTGCTCAAGAAGCAGAAAACCAAGATTTCGGTTACGGCGCGCAATCTCGACAAATACCTTGGTGTGCGGCGTTACAGCTTCGGCATTGCTGAAATGAACAATCAGGTCGGCCAGGTGACCGGCTTGGCTTGGACCGAAGTGGGCGGCGAACTGCTCACGATCGAGGCTGTGTCGCTCCCGGGGCGCGGCAAGATGACCACCACCGGCAAGCTTGGCGAAGTGATGCAGGAATCCATCCAGGCTGCACTTTCCGTGGTGCGCGCGCGTTCACGCAAGCTCGGTATCCAGGAAGACTTCTACCAGAAGCGTGACATCCACATCCACCTGCCCGAGGGTGCCACACCCAAGGACGGACCGTCCGCCGGTATCGCAATCTGTACCTCGATGGTGTCGATCCTGACGGGCATCCCGGTGCGAGCTGATGTTGCGATGACGGGTGAGATCACCCTGCGCGGCGAGGTCCTGCCGATTGGTGGTCTCAAGGAAAAGCTCCTGGCTGCGCATCGGGGAGGCATCAAGACCGTCCTGATTCCACACGAGAATGTGAAAGATCTCACCGAGATTCCTGACAACATCAAGAACAAGCTGGACATCCACCCCGTCAAGTGGATAGACGAGGTACTCGTGCTGGCGCTCGAACGCAGTCCCGAGCCCTTGCCCGAGGAAGCCGAGCCAGAGGTTGAAGCGATTGCCGTGCCGGAAGAAGAAGACTCCGCATCAGCGACACTCAAGCACTGAGTATTTTTTGACCACCTCCTCCGAATCCCGCGCCAGACGCGGGATTTTTTTGCCCATCGCCCGGAAAACCGCTTGACACAAGGTTTTGCGGGTTGCTATAAAAGCGCCCACAGGGTTTTCCTGTGCCACTTGAGTGAAGGGGACAACACGTGAACAAATCCGAATTGATTGATGCCATCGCCGACTCTGCAGACATTTCCAAAGCTGCTGCAGGTCGTGCGCTGGATGCCGCTGTGGAAGCAGTCAAGAAAGCGCTGAAAAAAGGCGACATGGTTACGCTGGTGGGTTTTGGCAGCTTCTATGTTGGCAAACGCGCTGCGCGCACCGGACGCAATCCGCGTACCGGCGCTTCGATCAAGATCAAGGCCGCCAAGGTGCCGAAGTTCCGCGCTGGCAAGGGTCTGAAAGACGCCATCAACTGATAAAAAAGTCATTTTGCATTTGGCAAGGTTCCGAAAAATATTGTAGAATTTTGGTCTTTGTCGGGTGCTTAGCTCAGCTGGTAGAGCGTCGCCCTTACAAGGCGAATGTCGGGGGTTCGAACCCCTCAGCACCCACCAGCTCAGTGCAAAAAAAGACATAC
>JBEQCD010000016.1:3681-37626 GCA_041639515.1 Hydrogenophilales bacterium
TGGAGTGGTAGTTCAGTTGGTTAGAATACCGGCCTGTCACGCCGGGGGTCGCGGGTTCGAGTCCCGTCCACTCCGCCAACACCAAAAAAGGCGAACGCAAGTTCGCCTTTTTTCATTCATGCGTTTCCCGCGTCGAGTCTGGGCGAGACGTGAAACCCAAAGTGCGCGAAAATGCGCGTTCATGATTAATTGGAGTGAGCTGTGCTCGAAGCGATTCGCAAACACGCACAAGGCTGGTTAGCCAAGGTGATCCTGGGCCTGATCGCAGTGACCTTTGCCCTGTTCGGTCTCGACACTTACATGCAAGGTGATCGCACAGGAGGAGCCATCGCCAAGGTGGGCGAGATGGAGATCTCGCGTGACGCGCTGGCTGAGGAGGTGCGTACACAGACCGATCGCATGCGCGAGGCGATGGGGCCGGCATTTGATCCCGCCGTGGCCGAAACGCGAGACTTCCGCCAGCAGGTGCTCGACAGCATGATCGAGCGCTTTGCCCTGTTGCAGGAAGCGCAAAAACTGAAACTGGCCGCACCCGACAGTCATCTGGCCATGACCCTGGCGCAGATTCCTGCATTCCAGCAAGACGGAAAATTCTCGCGTGAACGTTACGAGGCCATGCTGAAACAGAATGGCCGCACGCCCGCACAATTCGAAAATGAACTGCGCCAGGCCTTCATGCTGGAGACCATGGCGAGCCCGGTGGCGCTTGCGTCCTTTCCCTCGCGTGAAGTGCTTGCCAGCCTGGTCCGGCTTGTCGCCCAGCAGCGTGAAATCGCCTGGGTCGACCTGCCGGCAGCTTCGGTGGCGGCCGAAATCAAGATCACCCCAGCCGACATCGAGCGCTACTACCAGGCAAACAAGCCCGCCTTTACCGAGCCGGAACAGATCCAGGCTGAATATGTCGTGCTTGATCTCGCCACGGTTGCATCGGGTGTTGCCATCACCGAGCAGCAGATCAGCGAATATTACGCGGCGCAGGCGGCACAATTTGGCCAACCGGAGCAGCGCACGGCCAGCCACATCCTGATTGCGGCCGACAAAGCGGCAGCCCCTGCGGTGCGGGCCAAGGCCAAAGCCGAAGCAGAATCGCTGTATCAGACCCTGCAGAAAACGCCTGCACGTTTTGCCGAGCTCGCACGTGAAAAATCACAGGACCCGGGCTCGGCCGAACAGGGGGGCAGCCTGGGCAGCTTCGGCCGCGGCATGATGGTGAAGCCATTCGAGGATGCTGTGTTCGCCATGAAGCCGGGTGAGATTCGTGGGCCGGTGGAATCCGATTTCGGCTATCACATCATCAGGCTCGATGGCATTGAGGCTGCACAGACTGCTCCGCTGGCTCAGGTGCGCGCGGGTGTCGTCGAAGCCTTGCGCAAGCAGGTGGCGCAGAAGCAGTTTGCGGATATGGCCGAAACATTCGGCAATCTCGTGTATGAGAATGCCGGTTCCCTGCAAGCTGCGGCTGAGGCGGTCAAATCGCCCATCCGGAAAAGTGGCTGGATGAGCGCCAAGGCACTGCCCCCGCCATTCGACAACAAGGCACTTTCCGAAGCACTTTTCAGTGCGGAGAGCATCAAGAGCAAACAAAATACCGAGGCGATAGAAGTTCAGCCCGGCACGCTGGTGGCGGCACGCGTGACCGATCATCGAGCCGCGCGCCTGAAGCCGCTGGCCGAAGTGACGCCACAGATTGAATCCAGGCTGCGAGGAGAGCAGAGCGCCGCCTTGCTCGCCAGCAAGGGCAAGGCGCTGATGGAAGCGCTGGGTAAGGGCAATGAGCCTGCGCTGAATTGGTCCGGCTTCAGTGTGGTGGGCCGTCAGCCTAGTCAGATTCTCGATCCTGCGGGTGCCAAGGCTGTGTTTCGTGCGCGGACCGACAAGCTGCCTGCGTATACCGGCTTCGCCCGCCCGGACGGCAGTTACCGTCTGGTGCGGATTACCCGTGTGATCGACGCCGCCAGTCCCGATCCGATGTTGGCATCGTCGATCGAATCGGGTGTGGTGCAGGCGCAGCAGCGTGTGGATCTGCAGGCAATGGCAGGGCTGGCGAAAGCCGCGCAAAAAGTCGATATCAAATCGAATGCAGTCGAGGGACGTTGATGCCCTCTGACTGTTACCCCATGAAAAACGCGCCTCAGGGCGCGTTTTTCATGGGGCGGGTGGCGGTCAGTCTGACCCGCCTGCCGTGGTGTTGAAACCTGCGTCGACGTAGGTGATCTCGCCGGTGATGCCCGAAGCCAGTTCGGAGAGCAGGAAAGCTGCCGCATTGCCCACTTCCTCGATGGTGACGTTGCGACGCAGGGGGGCATTCTTGGCGACCAGGTCCATCTTCTCGCCAAAGTTCGCAATACCCGATGCCGCCAGTGTCTTGATTGGCCCGGCCGAGACTGCATTAACGCGGATGCCCTTGGGCCCAAGGCTCTGGGCCATGTAGTAGACGTTGGATTCCAGGCTGGCCTTGGCAAGGCCCATCACGTTGTAGTTGGGTGCGGAACGGATGGCACCGAGATAGGACAAAGTGAGCAGGGCGGCAGGGCGGCCTTCCATCATGGGCAGGGCGGCCTTGGCCAGCGCGGCAAAGCTGTAGGAACTGATGTCGTGGGCTATGCGGAAATTCTCGCGAGTGACGGCGGAGAGGTAGTCTCCGGCCAGGGCTTCGCGAGGCGCGAATGCGATCGAATGGACCAGCCCGTCGAGGCCATCCCAGTGCTGCCCGAGTTGTGCGAAGAGATCGGTGATCTGTTCGTCGCTCGAGACGTCGCAGGGGAACACCAGCGTGGAACCGAATTCGGCAGCGAATTCGGTCACACGCTCCTTGATGCGCTCGCCTTGGTAGGTAAAGGCCAGTTCCGCGCCCTCGCGTTTGCAGACCGAGGCTATGCCGTAAGCGATGGAACGATTGGAGATGACGCCGGTGATCAGAATGCGTTTGCCCGCGAGGAAGCCCATGACGATGCTTTCGTATGAATTGGAGTGCGCAAATTATAACGGCTGACGATGGCCCTGCGCTTGGGTACACTTGCCGCATGATCCGGATTGGTGCCATGCTGCTGTGTGTCGGGGCGAGCCTGTTGGCAGGCTGTTCCGACGGCGACTGGAACAATCCCTATCCTGATCGCGACACCGGAACCCGCGCGGTCTACAGTGCCTTCGGCGAGCGCCCCAAACACCTCGACCCTGCGCGCTCCTACAGTTCCAATGAAGTCGAGTTCACCGGCCAGATCTACGAGCCGCCACTGCAGTATCACTTCCTCAAGCGTCCCTACGAACTGATCCCGCTCACGGTCGAGTCCGTGCCGAAGGCGCAGTATCTGGATGGTGCCGGCCGGGTGCTGCCGGACGACGCACCGTCTGCCGCGATTGCACAAAGCGTGTACGAAATCCGTATCCGGCCAGGCATCCTTTACCAGCCGCATCCTGCCTTTGCAAAGGATGCAGCGGGGCGATACCGCTACCACGCCATGCGTGCCGAAGACGTTGCCGGCAAACGCCAGATAGCGGATTTCGAATACACCGGCACGCGCGAACTGGTGGCAGCAGACTATGTGTACCAGATCAAGCGGCTGGCCCACCCTGCGCTGAGTTCACCCATCTTCGGCCTGATGAGTGAACACATCATCGGTCTGAAGGCACTGGGTGCGGCGCTCGACCAGGCTGCCAGGGCGCATCCGGGACAAGCGCTCGACCTCGATGCGTTTCCGCTGGCCGGAGCCGAAGTGATCGACGCCCACACCTACCGGGTCCGGGTGAAAGGCAAGTATCCGCAATTCCTTTACTGGCTGGCGATGCCGTTCTTCGCGCCGATTCCCTGGGAAGCCGAGGTGTTCTACAGCCAGCCGGGCATGGCTGAACGCAATTTCACACTCGACTGGCAGCCAGTCGGGACGGGGCCGTTCTACCTCGCCGAAAATGATCCCAACCGCCGCATGGTGCTGAAGAAAAATCCCAATTTCCACGGCGAAACCTACCCGACTGACGGAGATGCGGTCGACCGTGTGGCGGGTCTGCTGGCTGACGCAGGCAAACCCCTGCCGCTCACGGACGAAGCTGTTTTCAGCCTGGAAAAGGAAACCATTCCATACTGGAGCAAATTTCTGCAGGGCTACTACGACAGTTCGGGCATCAGTTCGGACAGCTTCGATCAGGCCGTGCAGTTCTCGGCAGGCGGCGATCCACAGCTCACTGACGCCATGCGCGACAAGGGCATCCGGCTCATCACCACCGTGCAGACTTCACTCTGGTACGTTGGCTTCAACATGCTCGACCCGGTCATCGGCGGGCTTGCGCCTGAGCGGCAGAAATTGCGTCAGGCAATTTCCATTGCCCTCGATTACGACGAATTCATTTCCATCTTCCTCAATGGCCGCGGCATTCCGGCGCAGGGGCCTATTCCGCCGGGCATCTTTGGCCATGTCGAGGGCGTGGCCGGGCTCAATCCCTACGTCTACCGTGCAGAGGGGCAGCGCGTCGTGCGCCGGCCCATCGAGGACGCCAGAAAGCTGCTCGCCGAGGCCGGTTATCCCAATGGCCGCCACGCCAGGACCGGCGAGCCGCTGGTGCTGTATTTCGACACCATGGCCAGCGGACCCGACGCCAAGTCGCGGCTCGACTGGATGAAGAAACAGCTCGACAAGCTCAACGTGCAGCTGGTGGTGCGCGGCACCGACTACAACCGTTTTCAGGACAAGATCCGCAAAGGCAATGCGCAGCTCTTCGAGTGGGGCTGGAACGCGGATTATCCCGATCCCGAAAATTTCTTCTTCCTGCTCTATGGCCCGCACAAGAAAGTGGGTACCGGCGGCGAAAATGCGGCGAACTACGACAACCCGGAATTCAACCGTCTGTTCGAGCGCATGAAGGACATGGACAACGGACCCGAGCGCCAGGCCATCATCGAGCAGATGCTGACAATCGTGCGTCGCGATGCGCCTTGGATTTTCGCTTATTACCCCAAGTCCTTCGGCCTGCGCCACGACTGGGTGAAGAACGTGAAACCCAACCTGATGGCCAACAACACCCTCAAATATCGTCGCGTCGATCCAGCGTTGCGTGCCGATAGGCGGGCCGAGTGGAACCGGCCGGTGCTCTGGCCCATCGGTGTGGGGGGGCTGGTCGTCGTTGCGCTTGTCGCACCCGCGTTCATGGCGTGGCGGCGGCATGAAAGGAAAGCCGCCTGATGTTCGCCTATCTCCTGCGCCGCGTCCTCTATGCCATCCCCATCCTCATCGGGGTGAACCTCCTGACCTTTACGCTGTTCTTCGTGGTCAACACGCCGGACGACATGGCACGGCTGCAACTCGGCGCCAAGCACGTGACGCCAGACGCCATCGAACGCTGGAAGGTCGAACACGGCTACGACAAGCCGCTGCTGCTCAATCGCGAGGCGCAGGGCAGCGCGCAATTCACCGATACGATTTTCTTCAGGCATTCGGCAGCCATGTTCGCCTTCGAGTTCGGCAAGGGTGACGACGGGCGCGACATCGGCAACGAGATCCAGACGCGCATGCTGCCAAGCCTGGCGATCGCGCTGCCGGTGTTTGCCATCGGGCTGCTGGTCAACATCAGCTTTGCGCTCCTGATGGTGTTCTTCCGCGCCACCTATCTCGATCTGTGGGGCGTGGTGCTGTGCGTGGTGCTGATGTCGATCTCGGGATTGTTCTACATCATCGCGGGGCAGTATTTCATCGCCAAGCTGTGGAACCTGCTGCCCATTTCCGGTTTTGCCGACGGAGTCGATGCCTTCAAGTTCGTGTTGTTACCGGTGCTGGTCGGCGTAGTGTCGGGCATCGGCAGCGGTTCACGCTGGTACCGCACCATTTTTCTGGAAGAAATCGGCAAGGATTATGTGCGCACCGCGCGGGCCAAAGGACTGTCCGAAGTGCGGGTGCTGTTCCGCCATGTGCTGAAGAATGGCCTCATCCCCATTCTCACCGGTGCGGTCGTGGTGATTCCCACGCTGTTCATGGGCAGCCTCATCACAGAATCCTTCTTTGGCATTCCCGGGCTGGGCAGCTACACCATCGACGCCATCCAGGCGCAGGATTTCTCGGTTGTCCGGGCGATGGTGTTTCTGGGGGCCGTGCTCTACATCATCGGCCTGATGCTGACCGACCTGTCGTACGCATGGGCTGATCCACGGGTGCGGCTGCAATGAGCGCCATCCAGCCCGTGATCCTCTGGACCGATGCCCTGGTGTTCGCGCTGGTGGCGGGCGTGGCAGGGCTGGTGCTGTTCATCCGCCGCCACGAACACCTGCGCGCGCCCTGGGCCGGCGTGGCCAGACGGCCGATGGCGATGGGGTCGGCCCTGGTGCTGGCCGTGTTTGTGATCATCGGCCTGCTCGATTCGCTGCACTACCGCGAACGTCTGTCCGACAGCCCTGCCGATGCCCCGCAGTATTCCGTCGAGGTGCTGTCTGTCTTCGATGCGCTGGTCGGCAGCTTGCGGACTCAGCAGGAAAAGACCTATTCGGCACCACTCGCGATCCAGCTGTATGCCAAGGAATTCGTCGACCACGACGGAGTGGCGGTCCGCGAGTATCCGCGTCTGAAATTCGGGGGAGCACACCTGGATGACGTGGCGGATCATCAGGCCGATATCCTGCGGCGCGCGCTGCTGGGCGGTGTGCAGGGCCTGGCGGTGGCGTTGCTGCTGCTGGGGGGGCTGGCGGCGTGGCTGGCGCGGCGCAGCCAGACGAGTTACGGCCAGTGGCTCATGGATTGGGGGGCGGGCAGGCTGGCCTGGCCTGCCCGCACGGTCGCGGTGATCGTGACGCTGATCGCGATCACCCTGGCCGTGCTGATGCACCTGGCGGCGGGCTACCACGTGCTCGGTACCGACAAGGTGGGCCAGGATGTGCTCTACATCAGCCTCAAAAGCATCCGCACGGGGCTCGTCATCGGCACGCTCACCACGCTGGTCACGCTGCCGCTGGCCATCGTGCTCGGCATCGCCGCAGGTTATTTCCGGGGCTGGGTCGATGACGTGATCCAGTACGTCTACACCGTGCTTAATTCGATTCCGGGTGTGCTGCTCATTGCCGCAGCGGTGCTCATCGTGCAGGTGTACATCGAGTCGAATCCGGACCTGTTCGATACCGCTGCCGCGCGTGCCGACATTCGTCTGCTGGCGCTGTGCATCATCATGGGGGTGACGAGTTGGACCGGGCTTGCGCGCCTGCTGCGGGGCGAATCGCTCAAGCTGCGTACGCTGGACTACGTCGAGGCTGCACGTGCCTTCGGTGTGTCGCACAGCCGCATCATCGGTCGCCACATCTTCCCCAACGTGTTTCATCTGGTGCTGATTGCCGTGGTGCTCGACTTTTCCGGACTGGTGCTGGCCGAAGCCGTGCTCTCCTATGTCGGTGTCGGCGTCGATCCCACCATGTACAGCTGGGGCAACATGATCAACGGGGCGCGGCTGGAGCTCGCACGCGAGCCGGTGGTATGGTGGCAGCTGGGGGCGGCCTTCGCCTTCATGTTCACGCTGGTGCTGGCAGCCAATCTCTTTGCGGACGGCGTGCGCGATGCTTTCGATCCGCGCCAGGGAGGGCGGTGATGAGCAGCTTGTTGAAGGTTGATCAGCTCGTCACAGACATCGCCGGCACACGCGTCATCGATGGCGTGTCGTTCAGCGTGTCGGCAGGCGAAACCTACGCGCTGCTCGGGGAATCTGGCTGTGGCAAGTCGATGACTGCCCTCTCGCTGATGCGTTTGCTGCCCGATGGGGGCCGTATCGCGGCGGGCACGGTCACCCTTGCGGGCACCGATGTGCGTGCCTTGCCCGAGCACGAGATGCGCAGCGTACGCGGCGGCCGCATGGCCATGATCTTCCAGGAGCCGATGCTGGCGCTGAACCCGGTGATGAAGGTGGGTGACCAGATCGTCGAGGCCCTGGCCCTGCATCGCGGCTTGACCGGTCAGCCTGCGTGGGATGCTGCGCGCGGACTGCTCGAAGCGGTAGGCGTGCCCGACCCCGTGCGTCGGCTCGACAGTTATCCTTTCGAGCTGTCGGGCGGCCTGCGCCAGCGCATGATGATCGCCATGGCGCTGGCGGGCGAACCCGAGCTGCTCATTGCCGATGAGCCGACCACGGCGCTGGACGTCACCATCCAGGCACAGGTACTCGATGTGCTGCGTCGCCTCAAGGCCGTGCGCGGCATGGGCATGTTGCTCATCACCCATGATCTCGGTGTGGTGGCCGAGAATGCCGACCGCGTTGGTGTGATGTATGCCGGCGAACTGTTGGAGGAGGGCAGCCGGGCCGATTTCTTCCGCGCGCCGCAGCACCCCTACAGCCGCATGTTGTTCGAGGCGTTGCCGAGACCTGGCGAGGGCGGCCGGCTGGCGACCATACCCGGCCAGGTGCCACGACTGGCCGACACCCTGCACGGTTGCCGCTTTGCCCCGCGCTGCCCGCATGCAGCGCCGCGCTGCCGCCAGGAATCGCCCGGCTGGCAGACGCTGGGGGCGCAGCGTGTGCGCTGTCATTTTGCTGGCCAGCTTGCCGAGCCTGGTGCCCGGTTCGAGTCCGCTGCGCCAGCGGCTGCGGCAGCCGCAACCGCCCCCTTGTTGCGTGTCGATGCGCTCGAAGTCCATTTCCCCATCCGGCGTGGCCTGTTCCAGCGTACGGTGGGCCATGTGCGCGCGGTGGATGGCGTGAGCCTTGCCATTGCTGCCGGGCGAACGCTGGCGCTGGTGGGAGAATCGGGCTGCGGCAAGACCACTGTCGGCAAGGCCTTGCTGCGCTTGACCGAACCGACTGCAGGGACGGTGCAGCTCGATCACGAGATGCTGACGCGACACAATCTTGCCAGCCTGCGGCGACAGGCGCAGATGGTGTTTCAGGACCCCTTCAGTTCGCTCAACCCGCGCATGCGGGTGGCAGACATCCTGCTCGAAGGCATGGAGGCGTTGAATGTGGGCCAAGCTCAGCAGCGCCGTTCGGCGGTGGCGCGGCTGCTGAAACAGGTTGGCCTGCCCGATGATGCCGGCGGGCGTTATCCCCATGCCTTCTCGGGGGGACAGCGCCAGCGTATCGCCATTGCGCGGGCACTGGCCGTTTCACCCCGGCTCGTGATCTGTGACGAGCCGACCAGTGCGCTCGACGTGTCGGTACAGGCGCAAATACTGAACCTGCTGAAGGATCTCCAGGCCGAGCTCGGGCTTGCCTATCTTTTCATTACGCACAATCTGGCGGTGGTGGAATACCTGGCGCACGACGTGGCGGTGATGTATCTCGGACGCATCGTCGAGACGGGACCGGCAGCCGACATCCTGCGTGCGCCCCGTCATCCCTACACCCAGGCCCTGATCGCGGCCGTGCCGCGACTGGACGGGCAGGGTGGGCAGCAGGCAAGGCTCGCAGGGGACCAGCCCTCACCGATCAACCCGCCGTCGGGCTGCCATTTCCATCCCCGCTGTGCCCACGCCAGCGAGCTGTGTCGCCAGCGTTATCCGGATGCGACCCGTCTGGGCGACAGCCATACCGTGCATTGTCACTGGGTGGCGGGTCAGGCTGGCGAGGAACCGCCGCGATAAGCGGCTTGTGCCAGCGCCGCGCGGGCCGCTCAGCTTGCCAAATCGCTCAGGTCAGGTTGGCCGTTCTTGAGCGGAATGCGGGGGCCGGGATCCGTTTCGGTGTGAATCACGCCTTCGGTGGAGCCGATGCGATAGGTGACCTTGTAACCCTCTATTTCCTCGCGTGAGTCATAGACGGTCTTGCAGCGGGTTTCGTGCGAAGTGTGCGTGTTCCTGTCCTGCATGTTCTGCTGGATCTGGTTGCCGGCGTAGCCACCTGCAACCGCCCCGCCGACCGTCGCCAGTTTCTTGCCATTGCCGCCGCCGATCTGGTTGCCCAGCACACCGCCGACCACCGCGCCGATGGCAGTGCCGGCAATGCGATTCTCGTCGCGAACCGGCACAGGCGTGGTGACTGCCACATCGCGGCATTCCTCGCGCGGCGTTTTGACCGTCTTCATCACGGGTTCGCTGCGGATAACCTCGGCATAGTCTTCCCCGTTCAACGCCTGATAGCCGGCAAATCCGGCAATGGCAGTAGCGGCACTGGCACCGACTGCAAGGCCGATGAGCATGGATTTGTTCATGGTCGACTCCTCACTGTTGGACATCTGACGCCACGATAGACGTCCACACCCAGGTGCCGCAATCAGACGAATCCTACATGCGTGGCCTGCCGTTCAGGCTGATTGGTCGAGCAGTTGGCCGTGTTCGCGCGTGTCGTGGAAGGCCACTTTCGGCCAGCGTTCCTGCGCCAGTTGCAGGTTCACCCGCGTGTCGGCCAGATACACCAGATTGCCGTCCACGTCTTTGCCCAATTTCAGCGAATTGGCCTTGGTGAATTCGGCCAGATGCGCCGCGTCCGGGCAGGTGACCCAGCGCGCGGTGTAGATGCCGGCGTTCTCGAACGTGGCTTCCACGCCGTACTCGGTGCGCAGCCGGTGCGCGACGATTTCGAATTGCAGCGGCCCCACCGCGCCGATCAGCAGCACGTTGTCGGCGAAGGGCTCGAACACCTGCACCGCGCCTTCTTCGCCCAGTTCCAGCAGCCCCTTGTTCAATTGCTTGGCACGCAGCGGGTCGCGCAGGCGGGGCTTGGAGAACAGCTCGGGCGCAAAGTAGGGAATGCCCTTGAATTGCAGCGCTTCGCCTTCGGTGAGGGTGTCGCCGATCTGCAACTGGCCGTGGTTGTGGATGCCGATGATGTCGCCGGCAACCGCGTCGTCCATGCGCGCGCGCTCGTTGGCCATGAACACTACGGCGTTGGCAATCTTCATGTCCTTGCCGGTGCGGCGGTGGCGCACTTTCATGCCCGGCGAATAGCGGCCTGAACACACACGGAAGAACGCGATGCGGTCGCGGTGGTTCGGGTCCATGTTGGCCTGGATCTTGAACACGAAGCCGGTGAATTTCGGCTCGGCAGGCTCGACCACGCGCTCGACTGCTTCGCGCGGCAGCGGCGACGGTGCCCAGTCGGCGAGTGCCGCCAGCACTTCGCGCACGCCGAAGTTGTTGATCCCCGAGCCAAAGAACACCGGCGTCTGCTTGCCCGCAAGGAAATCATCCAGCGAAAAGCCCACGCCCGCGCCGCGCACCAGTTCGATTTCACCAAGCAGGGTGTCCGCTTCCAGCGGAAACAGTTCACGCAGTTTGGTTTCTCCCAGCCCTTGCAGCGATTCAAACGCCTGGCCGGCGTTTTCCTCGCCGGCCTTGAAGCGCAGGATTTCCTCGCGGTCGAGGTGGTACACACCCTGAAAGCGCTTGCCCATGCCGATGGGCCAGGTCACCGGCGCGCAGTGGATCTTCAGGATCGACTCGATCTCGTCCAGCAGTTCCAGCGGCTCGCGTACTTCGCGGTCGAGCTTGTTGATGAAGGTGATGATGGGCGTATTGCGCATCCGGCACACTTCGAGCAACTTGATCGTCTGTTCTTCCACGCCCTTGGCGGCGTCCACCACCATGATCGCGGCGTCCACCGCCGTGAGCACGCGGTAGGTATCTTCGGAGAAATCCTTGTGACCAGGCGTATCGAGCAGGTTGAACACGCAGTCGTCATAGGAAAACTGCATCACGGAGGAGGCCACCGAAATGCCGCGTTCCTGCTCCACCGCCATCCAGTCCGAGGTGGCGAACTTGCCGCTTTTCTTGGCCTTGACCGTGCCGGCCATCTGAATGGCACCGCCGAACAGCAGCAGCTTTTCGGTGAGCGTGGTTTTACCCGCGTCGGGGTGCGAAATGATCGCGAAGGTGCGGCGCTTTTTGACGTCGCGCACCAGCGCGGCAGCGCCGGCGGGTGCCGGTGCGGTCTGTGGGGTATCCATCGGGGAAAGCGGTTCGAATTGCAGCGGAGCGCAATTTTAAGCGATTTCCCCTGCGCCCAGTCCGGCCGGGCTCAATCGCAGACGCAATCCTTGGCTTTGCTGGCGGTTTTTTTCTTGCGTAGCGGCTTGATGCTCTGCGGCACGCTGACCTTAGCCGGTGAGAGCGATTGCTCGCGCAGGATTTTCCAGCGACCGTCCTCGCGAACCCATTCGATGCGTTTCGGGGTTTCGTCGCGGTAGTCGGCCGAGGCATAGGATTGCCGGAATTCGGTCGTGGCCTGGTCGGCCGTTTCGTTCGATACCCTGAGGTCGCTGATGCCCAGCGTGATCGCACCGGGTTTGGCCAGGCGCGCGGCTCGCGAGGCCGCCCAGCGCTCAGTCGTCTGTCCGTCTTCGGGAATGAAGCGTTTGGCGTAGTAGCTACGATAGCGCGGGAAATCCTTGGACGACCACGCGGCCGACCAGCCGGCGAGCGCCTGCTGAACGGTTTCCGGTGGCGGGGCGGTGGGCTTCGCCAGCGGTGCGGCAAGGGCAGCAGCCTCGATCTTGCGGGGGGCCATGATTTCGTCGGCCACGATGACTTCGGGCGCGGCCGCCGGGCACTGGCTGGCCGGATCGACCTCGAAGCGGTCCTGGCCGAGTTCCTGCGGCGTGGGCAGGCCTTCACGGGCAACCTTCAGCGCGGGCAGCAGCGTGCCCATGCCGGCCAGAGTGCGGGCGTGGGCGATGGCGTGGTCGAACTGCGCGTTGGTGTAGGCGCGGCGCGACTGGAAATATTCGTTTTCGGTGTCGAGCAGGTCGAGCAGGGTGCGCTGGCCGATGTCGAACTGCTTGCGATACGCCTCGCGAGCCTTGGCAATGGCCAGCTGGTGCTGGTCGAGATAGCCGAGCTGGCGTTGCAGATTGTGGATGTCCTTGAAGGCGATGGAGACCGTCTGGCGAATGTCACGGCAGGCCTTGTCGCGCAGGTCTTTCGCCTGTTCGAGCTTTTCGGTGAACTGGCGCACCAGGGCACGGTCCGAACCGCCCTTGAACAGGTTGTAGTTGAGCACGAGCTCGATCACTTCATCATCGCGCTTGCCGGCGACGCCGTTCTGGTTGTGGCCGATTTCCTTGCTGGCACGCAGGTCGACGCGGGGATGGAAATTGGATTTTCGGCCACTGGCCTGGGCCTGGGCGGCGCGCACGTTTTCCAGTGCGGCGTTGAAGGCGGGACTGCCCTGGTAGGCAAGTTTGAGGGCCTCCTGCACATTGGCCGGAATGCCCTGGTCCAGTAGCGCGGGGGCGATCATCTCGCCGGGCGGCAGGTCGCCGACGACGCGCAGGTAGCGCGCGCTGACGTCGTGCAGGTTGCTGGCTTCGGTGAGGGTATTGGATTGCGCGAGCGCCAGGCGGCCGCCCGCCTGCTCGAGATCGACCCGGCGACCGACGCCGGCTTCCACGCGCTGCTGGATCTGGCGGAAAACCTGGTCGTGCTGGGCCAGGTTTTCCTGTGCCAGACGCGCCAGTTCACGGTAGCGCAGCACGTCGAGATAGGCGCGGGAGGCTTCCAGCGCCGTCGATTCCGTGGCGTCGAGCAGTTCGTAGTAGCGGGTGAGCTTGGCGTAGGCCAGCCGCGAGACTTCTTCGCGGGTGGCGAAGCCGTCGTACAGCATCTGGTTGAGGCTGAGGGTGGCCCCCCGGCGGGTGAACGAGGTTTCGGGCGTGTTGGGTTCCTTGAGCCGTTCGCGGCCCACACCCATGCCGAGGTCGACGCGCGGCAGATAGCCGCCACGTGCCACGTCCTGCTCTTCGCGTGAGGCGGTGAATTCGTGCCAGCGTGCCTGGACTTCCGGGTTGGACGCCACCGCCTGTCGCACGGCATCGGGCAGCGTGACAGGTGCCGCCTGCACGTTCGCAGTGGTCCACAGCAGCATCAGCGCTGCACCGCAACTTTTTATTTTGGGCATTCCTTCAGCCTCTCCGGGCAATTCCGTTAAATTCGTCAAGAACTACGGCGATTATTGCAGCAACATTTATACCTGCTCTCGATGCGCACACATTTTTACCCGAAGGCAGGCTCGCCTGTGGTCTTCCCGTCACGCGAAGGGCGGGGGGGCAGGCATTGCTGAAGCCTCTGCTCGTCCGCCTGCGGGCAGTCTCGCCGCACTTGCGCGCGTGGCTGATCGTGTCGCTGGGCGTGGGCCTGGCGACAGCGGGGGCGGATATCGACCGCATGCTGCTGCTGGCAAGCCAGCGCTACGGCGATGCCGGTGCCAGTGCCGTGACGGCCTGGCGCAACGTGCTGACGCAGTCGGCTGGGCTGGCAGAAGAGGTCAGGCTGCGGCGCGTCAATGATTTCTTCAACCGCCGCGTGCGGTTCGACGAAGACAGCACGATCTGGGGACAGTCGGACTACTGGGCCACGCCGCTGGAAACCCTGGGGCGCGCCCAGGGCGACTGCGAGGATTTCGCCATCGCCAAATACGTGACGCTCAAGCTTGTGGGCGTGCCTTCCGACAAACTGCGACTCACCTACGTCAAGGCCCGCATCGGCGGGCCGCAGAGCACCATCGTTCAGGCCCATATGGTCCTGAGCTATTACCCCACACCGGACGCCGAGCCGCTGGTGCTGGACAATCTGGTTTCCGACATCCGCCCCGCGTCGCGTCGCCCCGACCTCACCACCATCTTCGGCTTCAATGCCGACGGCATGTGGGTCGGCGGCGCGCGGCCCCGTGCTGCCAGTTCGACGAAACTGTCGAAATGGCAATCGGTGCTGCTGCGCATGCGTGAGGAGGGTATCGAATGAAACGGCATAATTCGAAGGGATAGGCCATGTCACTCACCAAACAATTCTGGCTCGCCGTGGTGGCGATCATGACGCTGGCGTTCGGGATCAGTTTCGTCGTCAGCGCCTGGTCGGCACGCAATTACCTGGAAGACCAGCTGCGGCTGAAGAACATCGACAACGCCAACTCGCTGGCCCTGTCCATGTCGCAAATGGACAAGGACCCGGTGATGATCGAGCTGATGATCGCCGCGCAGTTCGATATCGGCCACTACAAGAGCATTCGCCTGGTCTCCCCCAAGGGCGAACTGATCGCCGGCCGTTTCAGCGATGCGGGCGCAGATGGGGTGCCGGCCTGGTTCATCCAGTTGATCCAGCTCGATGCCGCTCCCGGCATTGCGCAGGTGCAGGATGGCTGGAAGCAGTACGGCACGCTCACCGTGCTCAGCCACAAGCGCTATGCCTACCAGGCCCTGTGGGATGGCAATCGCGTCCTGCTCAACTGGTTTCTGGCGGGGGCCTTTTTGTGCGGGGCGCTGGGCACGCTGTTTCTGCGCACCATCACCCGTCCGCTCGACGAGGTGGTGAAGCAGGCCGAGGCCATCGGTGCGCGCCGCTTCGTCACGCTGCGCGAACCGGCCACGCGCGAATTCCGCAGCGTGGTGCGCGCGATGAACACGCTGTCCGACCAGGTTCGCCTCATGCTCGAAGAGGAATCGGGGCGCCTCGAACAGTTGCGCCGTGATGCGCAGCTCGATCCGCTGACCGGCTTGCTCAATCGCGAGCATTTCCTCAAACAGACCCAGGCGGTGCTCGAGGACGAACGCGCCCTGCCGGGCGCGCTGTTCATCCTCAAGCTGCCGGAACTGGCGAGGCTCAACCGTGAACTCGGTCGCGAAGCCACCGACACCCTGCTGCGTCATGTGGCCGAGGCCATGCAGCAGGCCTGTCCCGACGAAACCTGCCTGGTCGGCCGGCTGAACGGTGCGGATTTTGCCGTGCTGGCCCAGGGGATCGAATCGCCCGAGGCCATGGCCAAGCGGCTTTCCGCGCAGGCGCAGCTGTCGATCAGTGACCCCAGCGCGCAGGCCGAGGTCCCGCTGCTGCTGGGGGGCGCGGGCTACCGGCATGGCGATGCGCTGTCGAGCGTGCTGGCACGTGCCGACATGGCACTGGCGCGTGCGGCGGAAGAGGGCGGCAGCGTGATCGACAGCGGCGACATGGCGCTGGAATGGAAGCCTGCCCCCAGCCTGATGGCGGCCTGGCGCTCCCTGATTGAAACGGCGGTGAGCCTGCGCCGCATCCAGTTTGCAACCTATCCCGTGCTCGATGCCGAAGGCAGGCTGATCCATTTCGAAGCGCCGGCACGGATGCAGATCATCCAGAGCGAACTGTGGATGCCGGCGCAGGAGTTCATGCCCTGGGCCAGCCGGCTCGACATGATCGAGGCCGTCGACGAGGCGGTGTTCGACTATGCGCTGGTCTGGCTGAAGGACAACGACGGGCCGCTGTGCATCAACGTGTCGTCGCAGTCGGTGTGCGATCCGTTGCTGACCGCCCGCTATTACCGCGCGCTGAAAGCCGAGCCGGCTGCTGCTGCCCGCATCTGGATCGACATTCCGGAAATCGTCGCCTATCGCCACGCGCGCGAGTTCCGCGTGTTCTGCGAGACGCTCAAGCCGCTGGGCTGCCACATCGGCCTGGAGCACGTCGGCAACCAGATCTGCCACATCGGCGAACTCTATGACGTGGGGCTGGATTATCTGAAAATCGATCGCGCCATCATCCGCGAAGTCGACCACAGTCCGGGCAACCAGACCTTCCTGCGCGGCCTGTGCACCATTGCCCACACCATGGGCATGATGACCATTGCCGAAGGCGTGAATACGGCGGAGGAAGCCCGCGTGCTGAAGGAACTGGGGCTCAAAGGGATGACCGGACCGGGGATCACGCTCGCCTGAGCGCGCCCCGGTCAGATCGTTTCGTTGTCGCTGCCCAGGAGGTTCAGGGCGTTCAGGGAACGTCGCAGCGATTGCCGCTCCAGCAGCTTTTCCTGTGCGGGCTGCGGCAGGTCGGTGAAGCGGATCAGGTCGCGCGAGATCAGCAGGTCGATCAGGTCTTCCAGCACCCGCACCAGCCGCATGTCGGACTGTTCGAGCGAATTCTGCTCCAGCCCCATGCGCCGCATGTAATCCAGCAATTCCGGCGCGCCGCAGGGCAGGGCCTCGAAGCCTTCGCCGGCTTCCAGCCGGGTGGCGGTGATGTGGCCTTCGCAGTCACGTTTCACATAAGGCATGGCGGTCTCCGGGGGCTCAGTCGGTGATCAGCTTGCCGCGCGCAAGCAGGTCCTGAATGATCTGCTGGTCGGACGAGAGTGATCCGCTGCCCGTGATGTCCGACCACTGACCCTGCAGGGTGATGGTCTGGTCGACTGCGCCGGCGTTGTAGCCGCCGGCGAATCCGCCCGCCGAACTGACCTGGATGACCAGATCGCTGCCCGATTGCGAAAAATGCAGGAAGTTCGTCAGGCTCATCGCATCGTCGGTCTCGCCCTGCAGCAGGTCACGCAGGTCGAGCCGGTCACCGCTGGCGCTGTTGTCGAAATCCTGCACCGTGTCGGCCGCCGGCGAACCTGCCACGCCCTGATCCGACAGTTCCCAGCGGAAGACGTCCGCACCCAGCCCACCAATCAGCAGATCGTTGCCGGCCCCGCCGATGAGGATGTCGTCGCCGTCACCGCCGTTGAGCGTGTCGTTGCCCGCTCCGCCCCGCAGCACATCGGTGCCGCTGCCGCCATTGAGCGTGTCGTTGCCGGTGCCGCCTTCGAGGATGTCGTGGCCTGCTCCGCCGTTGAGGATATCGTCGCCGGCCCCGCCCTGGATGCGGTCATTGGCCAGCGTCCCGTTGATAGTGTTGGCACCGGCATCGCCGAACAGGTTGTTGGCCATGACGTTCAGCGTCAGCGAAGCGGGGGCGCTGGTGTCGCCGTCGGCATCGGTGAGCACGTAATCGATCGTCACCGGTGCCACGGCAGCGGCCGTGGTATTGAGCTGCACGCTCTCGAAGCTGACGCTCGTGATGCGGGCGGAGGCCGCGCTGTTGGCTTCGATCTCGATCCGGCCGATGTTGCCCAGCTCGGGCGGCAGGCTGACGGTGCCTTCGCTGCTGCTGTAGAACTGACCGATCTGGTTGCCTGCCACATCAAACACGGTATAGGTCAGCGCGCGCACCGTGCCGCCGGAAGACCCCAGATCACTGGCACTGGTGGCCACCACGAAGCTGACATCCTGCACACCATAGGGATGGGTGGCCTGGCTGAAGGTGACGACCAGCCGTTCCAGGTTGTTGACGTTGGAATTGCTGCCGCCGCCGTTCACCCCTGCACCATCGTTATTGGTGCCGTTGGCATTGGTGTAGGTCACGGTCTGTGCGGTGCCGGTACGAGAGAGGCCGCTGAGCACCACACCATTGTCGTCCGCGTTGCCTGCCGAATTGAACAGCGTGGTGACAGCCGCGCTGGTGGGCGTAACCGGTAGGCTGGCCGTGGGCGGGGTGTAGTCGTAATAGCCACTCTGGTTGAATATCAGGGACTCGCCGCCACTGCTGGCCTGCCAGCTGATCTGCCCGCCGGTGATGCTGAAGGTGCCGCCGGCCGCACTGCCCGAGCTGTCTGCGGTGAGATTGAAGACCACACCACGGAAGGTGATCGAGCTGACTTGCGCCTGGTCGATGGCGTTGTCGACGCCCGATCCGGCCGGTGTGAAGCTGGTGACCTGGCCACCCAGTGCAAGTCCGCCATCCGTGCCCAGCCCGGTGATCACATTGCCTTCGAGGTGGGTTTCGTTGGGCAGCAGGGTGTCGGTATCGGGGCGGGCGACCGGCTTGCCGTCAACGACCTGGATGGTGACGGTGGCGGGGGCGGTCACGTCGCCATCGTTGTCACGCGCCACGAAATCAAGCGAAAAACTGTCACTCACATTGGCGTTGCCGTCGGTGAAGAAGGTGTAATCGCCGGTTGCAAAGTTGAAGGTGAGGGTGCCGAGGCCAAAGCCGCTTCCATCATCCAGAGTCAGCAGGGTGCCGTTGATGCTGGGCGGCAGGAAGCTGCTGTTGTTGCTGATAGTGCCGGCCACCGGGTTGTAGGTGAAGGTGACGGTCTGGTCGGGGGTGCCGTTGTTGTCGCTGTCGAGCGTGATGACGATGGTTTCCACATGGCCACCATCCGCACCCAGCACATTGCCCGAACCGGCGCTCGATACGAGATTGCCGCCGTAGGATGCCGGCACGGTGGAGAGCAGGGCGGCATCCAGTTCATTGAGGTCTGGCACGATGATCGCGGTGTCGCGCACGCCATCGCCATCGCTGTCCATGTTGTGGATGTTGTTGAGGTGCTGCGGGTTGGCGATACCGGTGCCCACCCCCACGCCATAGGAGTCGATGTTGTGGTTGGCCAGGAAGGTGTCGTAGCCGCTGGCACCTACCGGGTCGGTGGTGTTGCCGCTGGAAGGTTCACCGTCCGACAGGAAGTACACCGCATTCCGTACCGCAGGATCGACCGTGCCGAAGGCTTGCTGCACGGCATTGAGCGCGGCTTCGTAGTTGGTGCCACCGCTGCCGTTCATGGAGTTGATGCCGTTGATGACGGATTGCAGGTCGGTGTAGGCATTGCCCCCGTTGAGGATGGTGGCACCGGTGGAGAAACTCACCAGCGTGATCGCCACGCTCTGCGCCTGATTGAAATACGACTCGGCCAGCTCGATGAGCGCGGCCTTGGCCATGTCGAGGCGGGTGGTGATGGTGGTTGTGCCGTCTGCATTCAGTTGCCTTACTTCGCCGCCGGCCGAGGCGCTGGTCATGCTGCCCGATACGTCGAGCACCAGCACCAGGTTGTAGCTGGGCAGGGGATTTTCGGTGACTTCCAGGACCCGGTCGAAAGCAACCGGGCGGTCGTCGACCACGTTCACGCGCAGTGCGGCAGAGGTGCCGACGTTGGAGACATAGTTGAAGGTCTCGGTCACCGACAGGTCGTTGCCAGGACCGCTATTGTCCGCATTGGAAAGCAGCGTGTAGGTGTAGTCTCCCGCACCCGCGCCACTGGAATCGACGACCAGACGCCCGATCGAGGTATTGACGCCGATGAAGCCGGCGCGGCTGTCGGTGTCACCCGCCGAGCCATCGGTAATGCCATTGATGCTGGTAATGCCGGAGCCGCCCCCGTCGTTGGCCAGCAGGTTGCCGCTGGCCGTGGTGCTGCCGCCACCTGTGCCATTGGCCAGTGCACTTTCATGCACGGTCGCCAGATCATCGTTGCCGTTCACCGTGGTGAGCGTGACGGTGGCTGTGCTGGTCTGGCCGTCTTCATCCGTGAGGGTATAGGTGAAGTTGGCCGAACCGATGGTGGCCGGCGTATAGGTCCAGGTGCCGTTGCCATTGTCGACCAGGGTGCCGCCGCTTACCGCGCTCACGTTCGTGATCTGTGCGTTGTCCGGCAGGCTGTCGTTGGCGAGCAGCTGGCCACGCGTAATGATGATGGGTGTACCCAGCGTGGTGATGAAGGCATCGTTGCCTGCCACGGGCGCGCCGTCGTCCACCGCGGTGATGTTGACAGTGGCCGTGGCTGGCGTGGAGGTGGCACCGAGGTTGTCAGTCGCGGTGTAGTCGAAGTCGGTCGTGCCGTTCCAGTTCACCGGCGGACGGAAATACAGCGTGAGGCTGTTGCCGGAGGCGGCGAGCACACTGCCCACCGATACGGGCTGGGTCATTGCCGCATCGAGATACAGGGTACCGTTGGGCGGCAGGGTGGTGAGGCTGAAGCTCGCCACCGTGCCGTCGATATCGCTGCCGGTGAGCGTGATCGGGATCGGCGCTGCCGGGTCCTCGCTGCCGGTCGCCGAGACATTCTGCGCCACGGGCGGATCATTGACCGCAATCACGCTGATGGTGGTGGTGGCCGTGTTGCTGGTGTTGTTGCCGTCGGTGACCACCACGGTGACCGTGCGATCGACCGTGCTGGGGGCATCGCTGGTGTTGCCAAACACTACGGCGCGGATTGCGTTCTGGTAATCGACCTGGCTTGCCGCGCCAGACAGTGTGACAGTGATCTGGCCGGCGACGGAAGTATCGATCGTGGCGGAAATGCCGGCAGGCAGGGCACCCACCGTCAATACATCGCCAGCCTGGGCATTGGTCAGACGTATTGTTGCGCCGGCCATGGCGTTGCCGTCGGCATCGCTGACGCTGACATCGATATCGCCGACGGAGACGGCTGTGCCGTTCTCGGTGAAGCTGGTCCGATAGTTGGCACCATTGGCGGTGCTGTTGTTGGCATCGAGATCAAGCACCGGCGTGGTGTCGTCATCGACAATGGTGCCCGTGCCGGTGGCAGCACCTCCTGCGTTGCTCACCGGCGTGCCGGCCGTGCGGGTGGCGGTCAGGGTGAAGGTCTCGTTCGCTTCGTCGAGCGCATCGTTGATGACCGGTGTGCGCACCAGGATGCTGGCCTGCCCGGCAGGAATGATGGCACTGGTGCCCACAGTCCAGGTCGAGCCGCCGTTGGTCGAGTATTCGATCGAGGGGCCGTAGTCACTGCCGCCCGCGCTGCCATTGGCCAATGCCAGGCTGACCGTGGTGGACTGGCTGCTGAGGCTGGACAGGCTGACGGTGAATTGCGCGTAGCCAGCGTTCTCTGCAACTGTCGGGCTGGAGACACTGAGCGCGGTCGTATCGTTGTCCGTGATCGAGGTCGAGACGCTGTTCTGGGTGCCGCTGACCACCAGATTCTCGAAATTGCCCCCGGTGGCAGAAAGAATGGCAACGGTGAAGTTTTCCAAACCTTCCACTAGGGCATCGTCGAGGGTCGGGATACTGAAATTGACCGAGGTCGCACCGTTGGGAATCGTGACCGTCGTCGTGCCTGTGAAATCGGTACCGTTTGTGGCGGTGCCGCTGTAGCTGAGGGTGACCGTCACGTTGCTCTGGGCTGGATTATCCAGAGAGAGCGTATAGCCTGCCGAGGCCCCCTCAGTCACGCTGGCATCGCCGGCGAGCGAGAGGGTTGTGGTGTTCGTGGTGTCAGTGATAGTTGTGGTGGCCGGAGTGGTATCGACCACCAGACTCTCGAAATTGCCACCGGTCGCCGTAGCGATCGTTGCAGCAACCGAACCCGCATCAAGGTAGACATCGTCACCGGGCGCAGCGACATCGACTGTGCCGACAGCCATGCCGGCAAGGATAGTGATTGTGGACCCGTTATCGAGTGTGACCGTGACATCAGACTGGGCAAGGCTGGAAAGCGAGGCGGTGTAGGTGATAGTGCCGCCTTCGGTCACGCTGGGCGAAGCCGCCAGTGAGACTGTCGTCGCATTGCTGGTGTCGGTGATGCTGGTCGTTGCAGCGGTTGGATTGATCGAGAGTGACTCGAAATTGCCGCCTGCCGCTGTGACGATCATTGCAGAGACAGAACCTGCGTCGAGGTAGACATCGTCGCCGGGCGCAGCGACATCGACCGTGCCTGAGGAGGCACCGGCGAAGATGGTGAGGGTGGCCCCGTTGTCGAGCGTGACCGTGACATCGGTCTGGGCCGGGTTAGTGAGTGTGGCGGTGTAGGTGATGAGGCCTCCCTCCGCCACACTGGCACTTGCGGACAGCGAAACGGTGGTGGTGTCCAAGGTGTCGCTTATGGAGGTGATCGCCGGTGTGGGGTCAAGAGAAACCGGGATGCCGCCGCCGCTGGTGGAGACGAGAGTGGCACTGACGCTGCCTAGATCCAGGTAAACGTCATCACTGGCAGGCAGGGGAACGTTGACGGTTCCTGTGGTCTGACCGGCCAGAATGATGATGCTTGCACCGTTGGACAGCATGACGGTCATGTCCGAGATCGGCGCTTGTGTGGCCGTCACGGTGTAGACGAGGATGCCCCCAGCCTCGGTAAGGCTGGGCGTGGCAGCAAGCGAGAGGACCGAGGCATCGTTGTCGAGGAGGGTGGTCAGTACGCTGCCGTTGCTGCCGCTGATGGCTAAGTTTTCGAAATTCCCGCCGCTGGCGTTGACGATGCTGACCGAGAAATTTTCGCTGCCTTCCGCCAGCGCGTCATCCATAGTCGCCACACTGAAATTCACGGAGGAGGCACCGGATGGAATCGTCACGGTCGTCGTGCCGGCAAAATCCGAGCCGTCTGCAGCCGTGCCGCCGTACGCAAGTGTTACCGTCACGTCACCCTGGGCAGGCTGATCAAGCGTGAGCGTGTAGGTGGCAGTGGCCCCCTCGGATACAGAAGAGTCGCCGGCAATCGACAGGGTGGTGGTATCGGCCGTGTCGGTAATCGTGGTGGCTGCAGGCGAGCTGTCGATCAGCAGGGATTCAAAGTTGCCGCCAGTGGCAGCGCTGATGCTGGCCGAGACGATATTGCCATCCAGATAAACGTCATCGCCTGGCGCGGGCACGCTGACGCTGCCAGAGATATTGCCGACCCCTATGCTGATCGTTGCGCCATTGCTGAGCGTGACGGTGACGGCGCTCTGCGCCGGGTTGTTCAGCGTGGCGACATAGGAAATGCTGCCACCTTCTTCCACGCTGGGTGTGGCGGTAAGCGATATGGTGGTGCTGTCCGGGGTGTCGGTGATCACGGTGGTGGCGGGAGTGGCGTCCACCACGAGGTTCTCGAAATTGCCACCGGACGCACTGCTGATCGTGGTGCTCACGGAGCCGGTATTGGCATAGACATCGTTGGCAGGGGCCGGAACGTCGACGCTGCCAGAGATATCGCCCGCCCCGATACTGATCGTTGCGCCATTGCTGAGCGTGATGGTGACGGCGGTCTGCGCCGGGCTGCCAAGCGTGGCGACATAGGAAATGCTGCCGCCTTCTGCCACGCTGGGGGTGGCGGTAAGCGACACGGTGGTGTTGTCCGGGGTATCGGTGATCACGGTGGTGGCGGGGGTGACGTCCACCACGAGGTTCTCGAAATTGCCACCAGAAGCGGAGGTGATCGTTTCCGAGATCGAGCCCGAATCCAGATAAACATCGTCGCCAGGAGCGGCGACAGTGACGCTTCCCGAGAGAGTGCCAGCTGCAATGTTGATCATCGAGCCGTTGCTCAGGGTTACCGTAACCGGTGATTGCGCCGGATGGGTGAGCGTGGCGACATAGTCAATGGTGTCGCCTTCCACCACGCTGGGCGTGGCAGCGAGACTGACCGTGACGGGGCTGAGGGTATCGTTGACTGTTGTGGTCGCCGGGCTGGTGTCGATCTGAAGATTCTCGAAATTGCCACCCGTGGCAGACGCGATCGCAGTGCTGGTCGAACCCGGCCCGAGGTAGACATCATCGGCAGGCGCGGGCAGATCGACGCTGCCACTGCTGGCACCGGCTGCAATCGAGATGAGGGCTCCATTGTTCAGGGTGACCGTGACGGCCGTCTGGGCCGGATGCGTGAGGCTTGCCGTGTAGGTGATCATGCCGCCTTCGTTCACACTGGGCGAGGCACCGAGCGAGACCGTCGTCGTATCAATCGTGTCGTTGACCATGGTGGTCGCGGCTGCCGGGTTGATCACCAGCGATTCGAAGTTGCCACCTGTCGCAGTCGCAATCGTCTCGGAGAGGGAACCATTGTCCAGGTAGGCGTCGTCACCCGGTGCGGCAAAATTCACCGATCCGGAGGCGTTGCCGGCATCAATGGTGATCGTTGCGCCATTACTCAGGGTCACCGTTACCGAAGTCTGTGCCGGCTGGGTCAGTGAGGCGGTGTAGGTGATCATGCCGCCCTCGTCCACTACCGGGGTGGCGGTGAGCGAGAGTGTTGTCGTGTCCTGGGTGTCGGTGATGGTGGTGGTGGCTGGAGTGGGATCAATGGCCAGCAGTTCAAAATTGCCACCCGAGGCCGAGGTGATACTTGCCGTGATCGAACCCGTACCCTGATAGACGTCATTTGCGGGTGCGGCGACGTTGATCGAGCCAGTGGATGCGCCCGCTGCGATGTTGATCGTGGCACCGTTATCCAGCGTGACCGTGACCATCGTCTCGGCCGGATTGTCGAGCGTGGCGGTGTAGGTGATGTCACCGCCTTCGGCCACGCTGGCACTCGCTGCCAGTGAGATGGTGGTGGTGTCGAGGGTGTCGATGATCGAGGTGACAGCAGGCGTGGGGTCGATGGCAATCGCGATGCCTCCCCCGCTGGTACTGACGATGCTGACGCTGGTCGAATCGGGATCGCGATATACATCTTCATCGGCCGCCAGGGGCAGGTTGACGGAACCTGTGGTTTGTCCGGCGAAGAGGGTGATTACCTGGCCATTCGACAGGGTGACGAACAGATCGCTGACGGGCGGCTGGGTGAGCGTGGCAGTGTAGACGAGCGTGCCACCGGCTTCGGTGAGGGTGGGGGTGGCAGTCAGCGAAACTGTGGCGGTATCGTTATCGATCAGACTGGTGGAGATACTGTTGTTCGATCCGCTGACGGCGAGATTCTCGAAATCTCCGCCCGAGGCCGAGGCGATTGCAACAGTGAATGCCTCGGGCCCCTCCGGTATGGCATCGTCCAGAGTGGTCAGGTTGAAGCTGACGGAGCTGGCGCCATTCGGGATGATCACTGTGGTCGTGCCGACAAAATCAGAGCCATCGACTGCCGTGCCGCTGTAGGTGAGTGTCACCGTCACGTCATCCTGTGCCGGGTGAGAGAGCGAGAGTGTGTAACTTGCTGTGTTGCCTTCGATCACGCTGGCAGCACCGGAAAGCGAGACTGTTGCTGTGTCGGTCGTGTCGGTGATGAGAGTCGATGCCGCTGCCGGGTCGATCACCAGCGATTCGAAATTGCCGCCTGTGGCGGTCGTGATGCTCGCACTGAGGGTATCCGTATCGACATACACGTCGTCTGTCGGCGCGGATAGATTCACTGAACCCGATGTGTCGCCCGCAGCGATGGTGATGCTGGCCCCATTCGACAGCACAACCGTCACGGACGTCTGGGCAGCATTGCTGAGCGATGCGGTGTAGGTGATGCTGCTGCCTTCAGTAACGCTGGCACTGGCGCTGAGTGCCAACGTGGTGACGTCGGGCGTATCGTTTACCGTGGTGGAGGCCGGGGTGGTATCGACCACCAGATTTTCGAAATTGCCACCGTTGGCCGAAACGATGAATGCTGAAACCGGGCCGTTGTCAATGTACACGTCGTCGCTGGGCGCAGGCAGATCGATGCTTGCGCTGGAGGTGCCAGCCAGGATGGTCAGGTTGACACCATTGTTCAGCGTGACAGTCACGTTGGATTGCGCCGGATGCGTGAGGCTGGCGACGTAGCTGATGTTGCCGCCTTCATCCACCAAGGGCGTGGCGCTGAGCGAGACGATCACGGCATCGAAAGTGTCGTCGATGGTTGTCGTGGCAGGCGTGGCGTCGATGACCAGTTGTTCGAAGTTTCCACCTGCGGCCGACACGATGCTTGCCGAAACACTGCCCGAGTCGAGATACACATCGTCTCCCGGAGCCGGTGATGTGGCTGATCCCGTTGTCGAGCCTGCCGCTATGACGAGGCTGATTCCGTTGCTGAGTGTGACATTGACAGTTGACTGGGCCACGCTGGTGAGGCTGGCGGTGTAGGTGATGAATCCGCCTTCCGTGGCGTTGGGTGAGGCTGAAAGTGAAATCGTGGTGGGGTCTGGCGTGTCGTCGACGACAGTAATCGCCGGCGTGGTGTTGATGGTCAGAACCTCGAAGTTGCCTCCGGAGACTGCGCTGATGGATGCGCTGAGGCTACCGGCATCAAGATAGACATCGTCCGTTGGCGCGGACACGTTGACGGATCCGCTCAGTGCGCCTGCGGAGATGCTGATGACGGTACCGTCAGACAAGGTGACTGTGACCGGTGTCTGCGCAGGCTGGGTCAGGGTGGCAACATAATTGATCAGTCCGCCTTCGGTCACGTTTGGGCTGGCGGACAGCGAGACGGTGGTGGCATCGGCATCGTCGACGATGCTGGTGGTCACGGGGGAGCCGGGGCTGCCTGTGCCGATGAAGAGGGTTTCATAATTTCCACCACTGGTGCCGCTGACAGTAACCGACAGGCTGCCACCACCAGCATAGAGATCGTCGGGGGCGGCGAGGCTGGCGCTGGCCGAGGTGGCGCCGACCGGAATGCTGATGACCAGCCCGTTCGACAGGGTCACGTCGAGCGGGCTGCCGGTAACCGGCTGACCCACCGTGGCGGTATAGA
The DNA here is from genome assembly GCA_041639515.1 of Hydrogenophilales bacterium. GTDB lineage: Bacteria > Pseudomonadota > Gammaproteobacteria > Burkholderiales > Thiobacillaceae > Thiobacillus. Next base: position 30,490 of record JBEQCD010000016.1, read on the forward strand.
CCAAGCTGTCACCCTCGGTCACGCTGGCGGCAGCGCTGAGATTGAGAGTGGTTGTGTCGAGGGTGTCGGTGACCGCTGTAATGGCCGGAGTCGGATCAATGGCCAGGCTTTCGAAGCCGCCGCCCGACGTGCTGCCGATGGTGGCCGAGACCGAGCCGGCATCAAGGTAGACATCGTCGGCGGGTGCGGCCACGCTGACCGTGCCGCTGCTTGCGCCGGCAGCAATCGTGATCACGGCCCCGTTCGACAATGTGACCGTCATCGCCGTGGCGGCGGGGTGATCGAGCGTGGCGGTGTAGAGAATGCTGTCGCCTTCATCCACGCTGGGAGTGGCGGCGAGGCTCAGGGTGGTGATGTCGCTGTCGTCACTGACGACGGTGGTGGCGGGCCCGCCCAGATCAAGGGCGGGGTAGCCGCCGCCACTGGCACTGGCAATTGAGGCGCTGACCGGTACGCTGCCCTGCGCATAGACGTCGTCTGCACGTGCGGGAACGGGCGCGCTGCTGCCGGTGGTGGCCCCAACCGGGATGGTGATGCTTGCCCCGTTCGACAGGGTCAGTACGAGCGGGGAGCCGGACGGGGCACGGTCGACAGTGGCGGTGTAGATCATGCTGCCGCCTTCGGTGACGGCAGCATCGGCAGACAGCGTGACGCGAGCGGCAGGTTCCGGGGCGCTTGCTGCGGCCGCGTTGTTGTCGCCACCTTCCGGGATCGGCAGTGTTTCATCCGTCAGTGGCGTGCCGAACTCGAATGCCAGCGGCGATACGCCCTCGACAATGCGCAACAGGCGCACGAAATCGTTGCCCTGGTTATTGCCGCCGCCGTCCAGACCGGTGGCGGTGTCTTCGAGCTGGGCATCGATGTCTTCACCGCGCTCCAGGGCCTGGATGATGCGTTCGGCCTCATTTGCGGCGAGTGCGGCTTCGTCGGGCGAGGGGCGGCTGTGCGGCGAGGTTTCGGCGGTAAAGGTGAAGCTTTCGTTGGGCAGCAGGGTCAGGCGTTCGCCGTCTGCCAGTGCCAGTTGAACCTGGCCACCGGGGCGGGTGACGATGGTATCGCCTTCGAGCAGGACATCGCCGGCCTTGAGCGCGCGCATCTCGCCGGCTGGGTTGCGGGCAAAGGCCTGGCCTTCGACGGCGACGACAGTGGCAACGGCTTGGGGGGTGGAGGTGAGTGTGTCCATGTCCGGCTTTCGTTAAGTGTCTGTAAAGCCCGGGTGCAAGCCACCGGGGCTGATCTACAGGAGTTAACGGCAGGGCCGGTGGTTTCCGTATTGGACCGAAGTACAGTCAGGCGGAGAGTTTTTGCGGCTGTGGCGTCGATTCTTCGACACCGTGGATCAGGAGCGAGAGTTGCATGCGGTCACGCACGCCCAGTTTCTCGTAGGCGGCCGTCAGATGGGCCTTGACGGTACGCTCGGTGATGCCCATAACGCGGGCGATTTCCTTGTTGGTGCCGCCACGTGCCACCGCCTCGGCTATCTGGCGTTCGCGCTGCGACAATGTGTGCAACAGGCCGGCAGGGCGCGGCATGGCCTGTGCGGCCAGCCCGCTCATCAGCCGCTGCAGCAGGCGGGGGCCCACCCACAGACCACCCTGTTCGACCACCCCGGCCACCTGTTTCAGCACGGCAGGCAGGGTCAGCGCACTGCAATAGCCCACCACGCCGGCGGCGAGCATGGCCAGGCCCTGCTCGTCATCCGGCATGTTGGACAAGGCAACGATCCTGCTGCCGGGAGCCAGTACGCGCACGGCCTGGGCACGTGCAAGGTCGCTTGCCGGATCGCCTGTGAGATGCAGCCAGACCAAGGGGGCGGCGATCAGCTGCGTAACCTGCACATCGCGGTCGTGCATGACCAGGGCATCGGGAAAGGCATCCAGCCAGCGCGGGATCGCTTCGGCACGGTGGGTGAGGAACAGCGGGGCGGCCATGGGTTCAGCGCTCCGTAAAAGCATGGGACTGCGCGCGCAGCACCGGTTTCATCAGGTAGCTCAGCACACTCTTCTTGCCTGTGAGGATGTCCACTTCGGCCACCATGCCGGGCAGGATGGGCAGGGATTTGCCGAGCGAGGATTGCAGCGTGCGCACGCGCACCACGTAGAAGGCATTCCCATCGTCGTCGGTCACGGTATCGGCACCGATCTGTTCGACTTCGGCCTTGAGTGCGCCGTACACGGCAAAGTCATAGGCGGTGAAACGCACCGTGGCGGCCTGGCCGGGGTGCAGGAAGGCGATGTCCTTGGGCGAGATGCGCGCTTCCAGCAGCAGGGCATCGTCGCTCGGCACAATCTCCACAATTTCCTTGCCGGGCTGCAGCACGCCCCCGACAGTGGTGACGAGCAGGCGCTTGATGGTGCCCTTCACCGGTGATTTCACGTCGGCCTGCTTCACCCGGTCGGATAGCGCGGTGCTGCCTTCCGACAGGCTGTTGAGCTTGGCCACGGTATCGGCGAGTTCGTTGCGCATCTCGTTGCGGAAGCTGATTTCCTGTTCGCGCACCTTGCTGCCGGCTTCGGCAATGGAAGATTGCAGACGCTGGATCTGGGCGGCGGCCTGGTCGCGCTCACCCCGGTAACGGCTCACGTCTCGCTCCAGGCGCAACAGTTCCACATCGGATACGGCACCGGATGCGGCCAGCGGGCGCGTCATCGCCAGTTCGCGGGCGGTGAGGTCGTAGCTTTTAGCCGCTTCCTCGCGGCGGGAGCGAACCTCGATGAGTTCCTGGTTGCGCTGCGCCACCTGCTGCCGGGCAATCGCCAGCTGGGTATCAAGTTCGCTGCGGCGCGCTTCGTACAGGTTGCGTTCGCCTTCGGCCAGGCCGGGATCTTCCTTCGAGACCTCTTCCGGCATGCGGAATGCGGTGCCGTCGGCCAGCGCGCGCAGGCGGGCGGCCTTGGCCACCAGCGCCAGATACTGCACGCGGTTTTCGCGCAGCGAAGAGACAAAGCGTGTCTGGTCGATGCGGAAAAGCAGCTGGCCCGCATCCACGGTCTGGCCTTCGCGCACGAGGATTTCCGAGACCACACCGCCGTCGACGGCCTGCACGATCTGCACCTGGCGCGAGGGGATCACCTTGCCGCTGCCGCGTGCTACTTCGTCGACCTGGGCGAGCGCCGCCCAGATGATGAAGAGCAGCAGCACACCCGCCATGATGCGCAGCAGGTAGCGCGCGCGCAGCGGCGTCTGGTCGGCATGGGCCCAGTTGGCATCGGTGGTCCAGTCGGGGGCCGTGTCGTCGCGCGGCGGAATCCAGCGTGCGAACAGGCGGTCGAGGACGGGACGGGTACGCTGGGTCCAGCCGGCCGAGCCGTCGGCGATGCGGCGAATGAAATCGAAGACGCCGGCTTTCATGATGCCTTCCCGATGCGGCCCTGGCGCAGGGCTTCGACGACCTGGGCCTTGGGCCCGTCGGCCACGACCTTGCCGCCGTCGATGACGACAATGCGGTCGACCAGTTCCAGCAGCGAGGTGCGGTGCGTGATCACGATCAGGGTCTTGCCGCTGGCGTATTCGCGCAGCCGCTGCTTGATTTCCTCTTCGCTGGAGTGGTCCATCGAGCCGGTCGGCTCGTCCATCAGCAGGATGGGGGGATCGTCGATGGCGGCACGCGCGATGGCAACCGCCTGGCGCTGGCCGCCGGAGAGCGATTCGCCGCGTTCACCCACGGCCATGTCGAAGCCGCGCGGGTGGCTGTTGACGAATTCGAGCAGGCCGCCGACGCGCGCCGCACGCAGCACCGCCGCGTCGTCGGCGGCGGGCGAAGCGATGGTGAGGTTGTCGCGCAGGCTGCCAAAAAACAGCATCACGTCCTGCGGCACGTAGCCGATGTTGCGGCGCAATTCGGCCGGGTCGAGCTGGCGCAGGTCGATGCCGTCCACCAGCACCGCGCCCGAGGTCGGCTGATACAGGCCGAGGGTGAGCTTTTCCAGCGTGGTCTTGCCCGAGCCGACGCGGCCGAGGATGGCGACGCGCTCGCCTGCACTGATCTTCAGCGACACGTTGCGCAGCGCGGCGATGTCCTGGCCGGGATAGGTGAAATCGACTTCCTTGAACTCGATGTCGCCGGTGAAATGCTGGCGCGTCACGAAATTGGCGTCGGCACCGCGTTCGACCGGCTGCTGCAGGATGCCGTCGAGCGATTGCAGGGCGGTCGAGGCATTGTGGTACTGCGTGAGCAGGCCGGCAATCTGGCCGATGGGAGCCATGGCGCGCGAGGCGAGCATGGTGCAGGCAATGAGGCCGCCCAGGGTCAGCGCCTTGTCGCCGATGAGGTAGACACCGACGACGACGAGCACCACGTTGACGAATTGCTGCATCCACATTGCGCCGTTGATGGTGGAGGTGGACAGCAGGCGCAATTGCGCTGCGACGCGGGTGAGGAACTGCGCGCTGGCTTCCCACTTGCGCTGCATCACGCTCTCCGCGCCCAGCGCCTTGATCGCTTCCAGGCCGACCAGCGATTCGACCAGCGTGGCGTTGCGCATCGCGCCGGCGCGGTAGGTGGTTTCCGAAAGCTCGTGCATCTTGCTGTGCACGGTGAGCGCATAGGCCACCAGCACCAGCATCCCGAACAGGATGGGCAGGATCATCGGCCAGGCGATCCAGCCGATGACGGCAAGGAAGATCAGCGCGAATGGCAGGTCGATGAACGCAGTGACGGTGGCCGAGGTGATGAAGTCGCGGATTGTCTCGAAGGAACGCAGGTTGGAGGCGAAGGAGCCGGCGGACAGTGGCCGGTGTTCCAGGCGCAGGCCCAGTACACGTTCCATGATGTAGGCCGAGAGCCGCACGTCCACGCGGCTGCCCGCGAGATCAATGAAATAGCCGCGCAGCGTGCGCAGCACGACGTCGGCCACCAGCAGCAAGGCCACGCCCGCCGCCAGCATCCACAGGGTTTCGAGCGCGTTGTTGGGCACCACGCGGTCGTACACGTTCATGGTGAATAGCGGCAGCGCCAGCGCGAACACATTGATGAGGAAGGCAGCCAGCATCACGTCGCGGTAGAGCGGTGCGTTCTCGGCCAAAGTGCCCCAGAACCAGTGACGGTGGCGGACGTTGCCGACTTCGGGCGAGCGTGCGTCGAAACGGAATTTGGGACGGGCCAGCAAGGCGCTGCCGAGATAGCGTTCGGCGAGTTCCTCGCGCGGCAGGGTGGTTTCCGCTTCGCCCAGCTCCGGGAACACCACGCGCGCCGTGCGGCCATTGTCTGCCCAGCCAAGGAGCACGCAGGCCTGGTCGCCCTGCAGGAGCAGCACGGCCGGAAAGAGTGCGGCATTCAGGCTGTCGAGCGGCTTTTTCACCACCGAACTGGTGAAACCGGCGCGCTGGGCCGCGCGCTGAAACAGGGAAGGCGTGAGCCGGTTGGAAACCAGAGGCAGGCCATTGGTCGCCGCCTCGTGGCTGAGCGAGCCGCCATGCGCGCGGACGACGATGAGCAGGCATTCGAGCAGGGTGTCGATGCCACCGTCCTGAGGGGTGAGCTGCGCGGGGGCGGCGTGGTGTGCCTGGGTGTCGTTCACGTGAGAAAGGGAGCTGAATCGGTCGCGGCGATATCGATGCCAATTTAGCGGCATGGAAGCTGCTTACTTTAATTCAGCATGGCCTGAAAGCCGCCAGTCTGCGGGGTCTTGCCGGATTTTTTACAAAGCAAAACGCCTGCCTGCGGCAGGCGTTTTGCAGGGGTGGCATGAACGGGTCAGGCCTGGATACCGACCCGATCCCAGGCGACGATGATGGGCTGGGGAGTGGGCGTGGCCTGGCTGGGCTGGGCTGGGGTCGCAGCCTGGACGCCGGCCGTGGCCTGCAGCAGGAGCAGGGTGGCAGCGATCAGGGCGAGAGGACGCATCCTTTTCATGGGGCCTCCTCAGTTCCGTGTCGCGTTGTCGTCGAACACCAGACGGGCCGCTTCGAAGCTGGCTTCGGTGCGTATCCGGTGGCGCACAGGATCGATGCCGAGCGTATCGACGAGCATCTGGCTCAGACGGAACACGGTCGGCGTATCGAGCGGTGCTCGACAGGCGACTTCGAGCGCATTCCACAGATAGGCCGGCTGACGGTCACGCTGGAACAGGCGCTCGCAGGCGCGCATCAGGTTCGTGCCCTGGCGTACCCGGGCCTCGCCCTGGGGCAGTTGCAGCAGATCTTCGAACTGGCTGCCGAGGATTTCGTTTTCGATTGCAGCCGACAACTGTGTGTCGGAACCGGCCAGTGCATCGAGTGCGGCTTCGGAGAGGCTGCGTGCCCGCAACGAGCCGGGTTCGCCGATGCTATGGGTCAGACTCGCCCAGTGCAGCAGCCGTGCGCGGCCGGGGTCGCGTTCGGGGAGGGTGGTCACGAGATAGTCGGCGAGTGCACGTGCGCTGTCGTCCTTGCTCGCGCTCATCAGGTCGTACAGGGCCTTGATGTAGGGCGGACAGGGATCGAGCAGGGTCACATGGGCCTTGATCCAGAGATCGCGCTCGATATCGCGCAGGCGCGACTGATTGTGTTCCGCGATGGCCTTGGCGCTGCGCGGATTTTCCCAGTTCTGTACTGTGGTGACGGACACATTGGCCATCACCGCAAGCGCTTCCTGCGATACGCGGTACCGGCGTCGCAGGCTGTAGATCCAGTCGGCTTCGAATTCGCGCTGGGAGGCATAACGACGAGTTGGCTGAGTCTGGCGCTCGTGTTCGCTCCATTTATGCTGCAAGTAAGACATGAGGACTCCCTGAATGCGGTGGCGCGATTGAAGAGTAGAGGCCGTTTACTCTGCGCGCCACCAACCGGGTTGGGGTGGGGCCGAGCTTGCGGCGGATACAGGGAATTTACGGTCGAAGCGGCACGGGATTGAGGTGCGGCGCAAAGAAAAAGCCCGGTCACGGATGACCGGGCTTGTAATGTGGTGCGCCCGAAGAGATTCGAACTCCTGACCCCTTGGTTCGTAGCCAAGTACTCTATCCAGCTGAGCTACGGGCGCATTCAAGGCTGCGCATTATACGCAGATTTTGCGTATCTGCCATCTGCTTGTATTGATTTGGCGGAGACGGAGGGATTCGAACCCTCGATACAGGTTTAAGCCCGTATGCTCCCTTAGCAGGGGAGTACCTTCAACCACTCGGCCACGTCTCCGAACCGCCGCGCATTGTAGCGGAAGCC